>CAZPDD010000049.1:2120-8234 GCA_964585235.1 Microcaldota archaeon
TTGGAAGAGCTTCATGCAGTACTTCAGGCATTTCTGGAAGGCACCGCGTTAGCGTCCTGAAAAGGAGTGCGGCCGCCGGGAATCGAACCCGGGCTACGAACTTGGAAGGCTTACTCCGCCCAATGAAAAAACTATTTCATTGAGGCGTTCGAGTCATACCATTAGACCACGGCCGCGCTAAAGTAATTGGGCTGGAAGCAAAATAATAAAGAGTGGGGCCGCCAAGATTTGAACTCGGGTCAATAGCCCCCCAGGCTACCAGGTTGCTTCGCCAAGCCAGTTGCTTTTGCAACGGGCTTTCAGGCTACCCCACGGCCCCACTGATTAATTGATTGGGGTAAAGAAGGAATAAGAAGCTTGTCAGAACCGCGGGTATTTCTTTATTTCTTCCGTCAAGTCGGCCTGTGCGAGGAACATGCGGCGGCAGCAGTAGCGCTCGATGCCAAGCCCGTCAAGAGTGTCTGCAACGGCCTTGCCTTCCTGCACTGAAGCCTTGTAGTCGTCGTACTTGTCGGCAATTGGCTTGCCGCATGTGAAGCACCTGATTGGAATCATCATTTTCTCATCACCTTCTTCTTTGCAATTTCATTGAGTTTTTCTGCGTCTACCTCGACCGGCTGTACCGTCCGGCCGCAGTTGGAGCAGGCGTAGCTGTTCATGGCCCCGAAGTTCACCGCCACCGCGCTTGAGAAGATGATGGACTTCACGGGCGAGAGGCAGTTGGGGCACACGAGCATGTACTTCTTTTCATCACCGGGCATTTTCAAACCTTTTGACTGCCGAGCCTACCTGTAGCTCTTGGTGAAGCGGGCGCGCGCCTTGGGGCCCTTGAACTTCTTGGGCTCGACGCGGCGCGGGTCGTCAACCAAAAGCGAGCGGTCAAATGTTAGGAATTTCTTCTTCAGCTCCGCGTCGCCAGTGAAGGCGACGAGGGCTTTTGAGATTGCCGTGCGGGCGGCCTGCGCCTGGCCCATCGTGCCTCCGCCGCGGGCGTTCACGCTCACGTTGAACTCCCCGGCATTGACGAAGGAAAGGGGCTCGGTAATGACTTCACGCGCCAGTCCGCTTGAGAGGAGCGAGAGGGGCAGCGAATTGAAAGTGAGGCGGCCGGTTCCCTTGGAGATTACCGCGCGGGCAACTGCGCGCTTGCGCTTGCCGCTGGCCACTACGACTTTGGGCTTTTTCTTGCGCTTGGTCTTCTGTTCTTCTTCAGGCAACGGTACCACCCTTCAACAAACCCTTGGATTCCCAGCCGAGCTGCTCACACAAGTTCAGCAGGGTCGTCTTGCTCCCGCGAATGGGCTTTACGCCCCACTTTTCCTTCGGCAAGGCTGCAAATTCCTTGGGCACTCCCAAGTGCGCCTTGACGAGCTTGAATGCAACCCTGCCGCGCGCCTTCTTTTTCGGCAGCATCCCTTTGAGGATGCGCTTGAAAAGCAAGTCCGGCCGGCGCGGCCACTTCACGCTCTCCTCGGGATTCGACTTTTGCTGGATGTTGCGGCGGTCGCGGAATTTTTCGTAAATGCGCGGGGAGCTGCCGGTAATCACGGCCTTCTCGACGTTGACAACTGCCACTTCCTCGCCTGCAAGCGACTTTTTCGCCACTTGGGCGGCAAGCCTTCCTACAACCGCGCCATCAGCATCGTAAACTATCATATCCAATCACTTCAGATTACCAAACGCGCCTGCTTAGAATCGCCTTTTGCCGCGAATTCCCGCAGGGAAACGAACTTCGAGCCCGAGGATGAAATTTTCTTCAACGCAGCCTGCGTTGCGCAAACGGCGACTACCGTCATTTTCTTCGAGAGAACGCCGGTTGAGAGCACCTTGCCGGGAACTACGGCGACTTCGCCTTGGCCGCAGTGCTTGTCGATTTCATAGAGGTTGACCTCGGCTTGCCTGCGGTTCGGCTTTCCTAAGAGCTCGGCAGTCCGCTTCCACAGGGCCTTCTTCGTCCTGCCGGCGGCCTTGCGCAGCTCGTTGAGCGTCAAGAGCATTTCCGGGTTTTCAAAACCTTTTACAACCATGTTTTTTTCCAACCGATTTTTTCAATGAATTGCTTGCCGTCAATGCAGGGGAAGGGATTTGAACCCTCGGACCCCTAAGGGACAGGAACCTCAATCCTGCGCATTTTTCTGGGAATCTTTTCGTCCGCGTTACCTCGCGGCAGGAACGCGGAAAAGGTTCTGACCAGGCTCTGCCACCCCTGCAAGCGTTTTTTTTACTTCAGCTCCTTTGCCGCCTGCGAAGCGCTCTCGGCCGTTATCTTGAGGGCGCAGCGCAACTGCTCCAAGGCAGGCACGTTGTTGTAACTTTCGACCGTAAAGACGAACTCGTCGTCATCAAGCGAGTATTCGGCAATGTCGGGGTTGTCAAGCGCAAAGTCCTCAAGGCCGTCTGCCTTCCACGCTACGACGTTTCCTTTCTCGTCAAAGCACTTTCGGGGAAGCGAGTCAAGGAATTCCTTGAGTTTGGGAGAGTTTTTCTTTACCTTGAAGGAAGGCATGCTGCCATAAGACGCGTGGGCGGCCTGGAACTTCGCGTGCTTTTTCGAAGTCCCTTTTATTGCAAAAGCCTCGACGCGAAGCTTCTGGCCTTCCGCCAAGTCGGCTATGGGAAAGTTGTCGTCAAGCGGCTTGATGAGCTCATCGGCGCTAATGAGATCCTTGGAATAGACTATCCCGGGGCCCTGCGTGTTGATGGTGAGCGAAATTTTCTTGTCGTCGCCCACTTCAGAATCGTAAGTGAGCGGGATGAGGCCGAGGCGGTTGGCGATGTACTCGTTGTAGAGCGCCGAGTTGTTTTCGTAAAAGTCAACCTCGTCGATTGCGAAACAGGGAAGTTGGTTGATGATTGCGCGGCGCAGCGCGTTTGCGAAGGCTACGCTGGCGTCGGTGAGCTTCAAGACCGCCTTTGAGTCGCCCTTTTTTTCAAGCAAGGAAAATTTCATTAAATCGCCTCGTTTAGACACGGCGGCCGCGCTTTCCGCCGGGCCGCTTGGTGGTGTCAGTTGGAATTGGAGTAACGTCCTCTATCTTGCCTATGCGAAGGCCGGAGCGCGCGAGGGCGCGGATTGCCGCCTGAGCACCGCTGCCGGGCGTCTTGCTCTTGTGGCCGCCGGGGGCGCGCACGCGGATGTGCACGCCGACGATACCGCGTTCCTTCGCCTTGTCTGAAGCGCGGAAGGCCGCCTGCATGGCTGCGTAAGGCGAGCCTTCCTCGCGGTCCGCCTTGACTATCATGCCGCCGCTGCCAACCGCGATCGTTTCGGCGCCGCTTAAGTCGGTAATCGTGATGATGGTGTTGTTCTTGGAGGAAAATATGTTGGCGATGCCCCACTTCCCGTCAATGGGCGGAGCCTGGGAAAAACGCGAGTCGCGGGGGGCGTCCTGCACCGAAGCGTCCGGCTTCTTCACGTCCGTTGCTGCCTGCGCTGAAGGGCCGGCGTTCTTCGCGAGTTCTTCAGTTTTTTGTTCGACCATTTTTGAAAACACCATTTACTTCATTCTGCGCCCGCTGCTGCAGGGGCTTCTGCCTTGACTGCCTCAACTGCAGTAATTGAGCCCGACGGCTCGGCTTTTGTTTCACCCGAGCGGATTGGCTTTGAATACCAGGTTACAAGCGGCTCTTCCGAGAATGTAATCAAACGCGAGGGCGAATCGCTCCTAACCCCGTTCACTGCAATGTGGCCGTGCGCGATGAGTTGGCGCGACATGGCAACCGTCGATGCCATGCCCTTGCGCAGCACTATCGTCTCCAGCCTTCGCTCCAGAATGTCGCGGGTGGAAAGCGAGAGGATGTCGTCAAGCGTGACTGCCGCCTTCTTGATAAGAAAACGGCTTGCGCGCTCAAGCAGGCGCTTGGTGCGCTCCTCGATTCCTGCGCCGCGGGCCGCCAATAGGCGGCGGGCTTCGCGCCGCGTCTTGCGCAAGAGCGTCTGCATGCGCCAGAGCTCGCGCATGTTCTTCAGCCCGTACTCCTTGAGAAGGTGGCGCTCTTCCTCCAGGCGCTCGGCTTCCCAGAGCTTCTTGGGCTTTTCGTACAACTTGCGCCTGCGGCGCGGGCTACCCATTTCAAAATCACTTCTTGTCTTCCTTCTTTGCAGGCGCGCCGCTTGCCTGCGCCCCCTTTGCGGCTGCTTCCTTCTGTGCCTTGATGGCCTTCTTGAGAACTCCGACGGTCATGCCGGTGCGGCCGGTGGTGCGCGAGTGCTGGCCGTGGACACGCTGGCCAATGCTGTGCCGCCAGCCAATCCACGTGCGGCTAACCCGCTCCTTCTCCACGTCCTGGTGAAGCGCAATCTGCAAGTCCGACTGCACGACATGGCGGTTGGTGCCCGTGTCGTCGTCGGCCATGCGGTTGAGCAGGTAAGGGGGAACGCCGTGCTTGAGGGGGTCGCGGATGATTTCCTCAATCTGGTGTATTTGGTTGTCTGTAAGGTCGCCAACGTGCGTAGAGCGCGCAATGCCCAGTTCCTTCTCGACAATGCGGACTATGACGTGAGCGAAGTTGTAGCCTATCCCCTTTATCTTGAAAAGCGAGTTGCCAAGCTCAAGCTGGCCCTTGAGGTCCTTGCCCATGATGCGGACTATGCCTCGGAATTCCTTGGACTCGGCAATGGCTTGCGTCGGTGCAGGCATTTTTACTAACCACTTTCGTTGCTTTGGAAAACGCCGGGACTGGGATTCCCGCAACTTTCTTGCGCCTTTGACGCGCAGGAAAAAGGCTTTAGGCAACCCGCGCGGGTGTCGCGCAGGAAACTTATTCGAACCCAGGAGGCTTTACAGCCACTAGCTGACTGGAGAATCGGGTGTTTTTATGCCTAAAAAACCCGCATTGAAATTCCAGGCCAGCCCTTTAACCGCTCAGGCATCCCGGCAACAACAACTATTTGGTGCGGAAAAGCTTTTAAATCGCGCTTTTAATGACGCGCACGACGTCGGCGCAAATTGCCCGCTCGTTCCCGCGCAGCTTATCCCTAATTTCACTGCCGGCCATCAATGCTTTCGCTATGCAGACAAGCTCGCCCTTGCCGCTGTAGATGCCGACGTGCTTTCCCTCCGTTAGCGAGTCGTCAAAGGCGGTGACGCTGTCGAGTGCCACGTTCGCGCCAGTTGAGACGGGCTTGATTGCGCCGTCGGAAACGACTATTCTCTTGAGCTTCACTACTTTCTCGATTGGAAGGATGCACTCGCGAAGCGGCTTTTCATCCCCCCTTTCCTTCGCGAGCCACAAGCGGTCGGAAAGCTCCTGAAGCGTCACGCACTTGCCTTCGGGAATTCCCGCGGCAACGGTGCGGCGAAGCTCAGCCATGGACGACTCGACGCCAAGCACGAGGCCGAGGTCGCGGATGAGTGTGCGTATGTAAGTGCCGCCTTGCACTCGCGAGGAGAATAGTACCAAGTTGTCGCTGCGCTCGAGGACTTCAAGCTCGTAGATTTCGCGCACGCGCAGGGCTTTTTTGACGGCGCTTGCAAGCGGCGGGGTTTGGTAGATTTTGCCGCGGAAGTTTTCTAGGCCAGCCTCAAGCTGCTTGTCCGTGACTTTCCCGCCGAGCTTCATTACGCAAACGTATTCCTTGGGGCTGCCTAGAAGGAGGGGCGCGAGCTTGCAGCCGTTTTCAAGCATTACCGGCAGTACGCCGCTGACGTTGGGGTCAAGCGTGCCCGAGTGGCCGGTTTTTTTCAGGCCAAGGAGCTTGCGCACGAAGCTGCTCACCTCGTGCGAACTCGGCCCTCGGGGCTTGTCAAGAAGCGCCACGCCGCAGCGCATGAGCTCTTCAAGCGGACGCTCCTCGGGCGAAACGCCGTAGGAATAGTCTTCGCGACGGACTTCGAATAGGGGCATGAGAAGAGTTAGCGAAAGGAACGCTTAAATGGGTTCCAAGTGCTTGACGTTTGCGCGCTTGACGGCGCCCTTCGCGTTCTTGACTTCCACGAAGTTCGCGTCGATTACTTTTGTAATCGTCACTTCGCTGCCGGCGTCGTTGCCTGCGAGCTTGATGCACTTGCGACCTACCGAGATTGCGACCATTTTAAACCACCTGTTCCAAAGTTTTTAATTTATTAAAAATTTTACCTTCAAGAATGCATTCGATTGCTTTTGACTTTCTCG
>CAZPDD010000050.1:0-8210 GCA_964585235.1 Microcaldota archaeon
CGTTCCTTCCCCATACGTTCTTCCGTAAGCGGCAAGACTTACGAGGAAAACGTTGGCGTCCTTGAGCTCATAGACAACCCGTTCAACCGCTCGCGCAAAGTGCTGGTGCTTGCTGGGATGAACCACGAGAGCACTCGCGTTGCCATCCTGGCCCTGTTGAAGGAGCGCAAGAAAATCGAGGCTGGCAACCTTTTCAACGCTAAAACAATTGCAAAAGTAGTCCAGGGTTTTGACGAGGACGGGGACGGCATCGTTGACGCGGTCGAGGTGCTTGAGTGAGCTTCCCCGCGTAAAGCTTATTAATTCATATGCCTTAAACATATGTTATGGGAGATTGCAGTGGCGGAGAAATGGGTTTATCCTTTGTGGAGGGGATTTCCGCTGATTCCGAGCGATTCTGCCGCGGCCGAGCTTTGGCGATACTATCTGGACCTGCACGACATTGTGGGAGTTCTGGAGGAAGGATACGATTGTGCGGAAAGCAGGAGGCTCAAGGGCGTTTTCGAAAAGTGTCTAAAGAGGAGGGACAAGGTAATCAAGGCCGTCGTTGTTCTGGATTACAACCGCTTCCTGAGGACCGAATGCTGGCTGCTCAAACATGTCGGGGTAGTAAGTTATTGAGGGAGGTTGCTTGAAATGGCTCGTGAAGGAATGAAGTGTGTGAAATGCGGGAGTATTGCAAAGCCCGCGAAGCTAGTGTTCCAGGGCTTTGATGTAGACGGGTGGCGGTGCAAATGCGGTAAGGAGACCTACTATCACCCCGGTCAGGCGGAGCGGATTTTGACCCTGAACAAGCTGCGCCACGAGGCGCCTGAAGCAAAGCTCGGCCGTATCAGGAGCAACTTGATTCTGCGCATCCCCAAGGATGTTGAAGAGGCGCTTGACCTGCACGAAGGCGAGACTATGAAGCTGCGGGTTAAGGGACTGCACGAGCTTAACGTGGTTCCTGCCTGAAGGCCTTGGGAAGGCGACGGCATCGTTGACGCGGTCGAGGTTCTGGAATAGCCTTAAAAGTTTGATTGTCCCGTTAGTGATGTGTAAGGGGTGGTTTGGTGGTTTCGCGTTCCGCAATCTTGTTCGGTGCAATCTTGCTGTTTTCTTTCATGAGCTTTGCATCGGCTGAAGTGCCGATGTGCACGGCTGCGACTAACTGCGTGGATTCCGACGGAGGCCTGGTCGTAACCGTGTGGGGCCAGGCTGTGCAGACCAACCCCGATGCCACAATAGGGGACTCCTGCGCGTCTTCTACTAAAGTGAACGAAGCCTATTGCAAGACGCAGGTGGTGGACGGCCAGACGGTGAAAGTTGCGGCCAGCACAGTTCTTACCTGCAGGTACACTTGCGACGAAGGAGTCTGCCAGCCGGATTTTTCCAAGACTTGCGTTGACGAGGACGCGGGCGCAAGCAAGCCGCAGGAAGTCTCTTCTGCAGTGACCATCACAAAAGACGACGGCACGACTACGACGCACCACGACTACTGCTCCTCCTCAACTACACTGAAGGAAGCGACGTGCGACTACTACAACGACGTTTCATTCGTCACCATCAACTGCGTGAACGGTTGCTCCGCAGGGGCCTGCAAGAAGCCCGCTGTTTGCGACAATGACCCCTCGGCACCCGAGTGCGGCGATGAGACCGGCACAATGGAGCCGACTCCGACGCCCGAGCCGGAAGAGGAAGTACTATACTGCCAAGTGCCAATCTAGGCTTTCTGCAACGCTTTACGGGAAATCTTCCGGCATCGGCACGCGCTAATTTGTAGAATAAGTTTCGGCTGAAACCAGGCTGCTTAGTTTCTTGCGGCCCGGTTTTTTGTGCTTGGCCGTCTTGCTCCCATGCCCGATTCCCAACAGGAGCGGCACGCTGTCGTTTTCCCTTACTCCAAGCAGGCGGTTTACCCTTTCCCTCGGCGTCAGGATGCAGGTATCAAAACCCATTTCGGTTGCCTGAAGCGCTGCGCTTAGCATAGCCATCGCCACGCACATTTTCGCCTCCTCAACCCCGTAGTCGGGCGGGCCGATGCAGCCGCCTCCTTGCAGGAACTCGCCTGACTTGAGCACGAACGCAATGACTACCGGCGGGAGGGGCTTGAGCGGCGGGAAGAAAACGTGATAGGCCGCCCTGCCTAATCTTGCGACGCTTTCCTTCTTCCTTACGACGATGAAATGCCACGGCTGCTTGTTGGCGCAGCTTGGCGCCCACCTTGCCGCCTCGAGAATCTTTTCCACGGCAGAATCGGGCACGTCTGCAGACCCGAACTGGTAGGTGTTCGCGCGTTTTCTAACAAGGGAGCCGAAGTCAACCTGAGCTTTAGCCAATTTACCGACCGATTTGCTTACTGCTTTTTCCTTAAAAAACGGGTTGTTTGACTTCCACTCCTCCGCCGATATCAAAATCGCTTGGCGCGGCCCCCTGGACCTGCATTCTTTAAAGCCCTTGCGCGCCTAATCCCTTCCGGTGGGTCTTTTGTTCAAGCCGATTACCGACTCTCTTGATCTTTCCCGCATCGCCAACGAAGTACGCAAGGACTGCGTGCGCATGACGACCAAAGCCCAGAGCGGGCATCCCGGCGGCTCGCTCGGCCTTTCCGACGTCTATACCGTGCTTTACTTCAGCGGTGTGATGAAACACGACCCCGCAAACCCCAAGTGGGAAGGCCGCGACCGTTTTATCGTCAGCAACGGCCACATCTGCCCCGTGTATTACGCCGCGCAGGCCCACGTCGGCTATTTTTCCCGCGAAGAGCTCCTTACTTTCCGCTCCCTCGGTTCTCGCCTGCAAGGCCACCCCACCCGCGGTACTCTTCCCACGATTGAGATTTCAACTGGCTCGCTCGGCCAGGGCTTTTCCGCCGCGGTTGGCTACGCGCTCGGCCTCAAGCTTCAAGGCAAGGGCAACAAAGTTTTTTGCAGCGTGGGGGACGGCGAGCTTGAGGAGGGCGCTACTTGGGAGGCGGCAATGTCAGCCGCGCATTACAAGCTAGAAAACCTCATTGCCTTTTGCGACCGCAACGGATTGCAGCAAAACGGCCCCACCGAGAAACTCATTGGCCTTGACCCGCTTGGCAAGAAGTACGAGTCGTTCAACTGGCGCGTGCTCGAAGCCGACGGCAACAACATCAGCGAGGTCGTGAAGGCATTCAACGAGGCCCGTGACAACAAGACAAGCAAGCCGACGATGATTTTCTTCAAGACGGTGATGGGCAAGGGTGTTTCGTTCATGGAAAACGACCACCAGTGGCACGGCAAGCCCCTGCCGCCGGAGAAGGCATCAGAGGCGCTCAAGCTTCTTGAGGAAATCGGCAGGAAAATTTGAGGAAAAGGTGGGAAAAATGGGTTTTCAGGAAATGGCAATTGCGCTGGGCGTGGGAATAGTAATCGGCATCATCTTCTCGTTTCTCAAGCTGCCGGTGCCAACTCCCGACAAGATTGAAGGCGTGCTGGGGGTAGTCGGGATTTTCGTGGGAATGATTTTGGTAAAGCAATTTCTTTGAAGTGACACCAAATGGCCGTGAAGCTAGCTCCAAACATTTTCGACAAGCCTTCAGCGGAAGCAACTCGCGACGGCTTTGGCCACGCCCTAGCGGAGCTTGCCGAGAAAGACGAGCGCATCGTCGGGCTGAGCGGCGACTTGAACGACAGCACGCGCCTTGACTGGATGAAGGAAAAATTCCCAAACCGCTTCATCCAAGCCGGCATCGCCGAGCAGAACATGGTGGGCATGGCCGCGGGCTTGTCGCTCTCCGGCCTTCTTCCCTTCGCCGCGACTTTCGGCGCCTTCATGCTGCGCGCCGCCGACCATATCCGCGTCAGCGTCGCTTTCAGCAACCTCAACGTCAAGCTAGTTGCCACCCACTGCGGCGTGACAACCGGCGAGGACGGTGGCAATGCCCAAGTTCTTGAAGACATTGCATTCTTCCGCTCGCTCCCGAACATGCGCGTCATCGTCCCCTGCGACTCCCTTGAGGCCGGCAAGGCGACAAAGGCAATTGCGGCAGTCCAAGGTCCCGCCTACCTGCGCCTTGGCCGCGAGAAAACGCCCATCTTGACGACAGACGCAACACCGTTTTCCATTGGCAAGGCCGAAGTTTTTGCCGACGGCAGCGACGTTGCGATAATCGCTTGCGGGGTGGAAGTCTTCGAGGCGCTCAAGGCGGCTAAAGAGTTGGACAAGCAGCATATTTCCGCGCGCGTCATCAACCTTCACACAATCAAGCCCATTGACGAGAAAACGCTTGTGCAGGCGGCCAAAGAATGCGGGGCAATCGTTACCGCCGAGGAGCACCAAATTCACGGAGGCTTGGGCAGCGTCGTTGCTGAAGTAATTGCGCAGCGCTATCCGGTTCCAATGCACTTCGTTGGAGTTGCCGACCGCTTCGGCGAGAGCGGCAAGGGCCCCGAGCTTCTCAAGAAATTCGGCCTTACAAGCGATTTTATAGCCCAAGCGGCAAAAGAAGTAGTGAAGGCGAGGAAATGAAAATATTTTTGGACACTGCCGAAATTTCCGAAATCCGCGAGGCGGCGAGCTGGGGCATTCTCGGCGGCGTCACTACCAACCCGACTCTCGTAATGAAGAGCGGCCGCAAGTTCAAGGACGTCATTTTGGAAATAACAACGCTCGTTGACGGCCCGATTAGCGCCGAGACTCTCTCTCCCGATGCGCCGGGGATGATGAAGGAGGCGCGGGAGTTCGCCAAGTGGCACAAGAACGTTTACGTCAAGTTCCCAATGACTGAAGAGGGCCTCAAGGCGGTTTCGCAGGCAACTAAGGAAGGCATCAAGTCAAACGTAACTCTCATTTTCTCCGCCAACCAGGCGCTTCTCGCGGCGCGCGCAGGCGCGACAATAGTCAGCCCCTTCGTGGGCCGGCTTGACGACATCAACGAGGACGGAATGCAGGTGGTGCGCGACATTTGCGAAGTCTTCAGGCTCCACAGTATCCAAACCAAAGTGCTGGCCGCAAGCATGCGCAACCCCGTGCACGTCCTTGAGTCGGCAAAGGCGGGCGCGGACTACTGTACGATGCCCTTCGCAGTCCTCAAGCAAATGGTGCGCCACCCGCTCACCGACGCGGGGATAAAGAAGTTTCTCGAAGACTGGGAAAAGGCGAAGAAGTAGCTATTCGCCTGTTTTCGCAAGCGTTACTCGCTTAATGAGCAGTTTCAGCCGTTTTTTCGCTGCCGCGCCAATCATCGCATCCAATTCAATCTCCGCCGGAACTGCAGCTTCCAAATCAACCACCATAGAACCGTTGATGAGCGCCGCCCACGCCGACTCCCTGACTAGCGGATTTTTTTCAGGAAACCGGCTTCTGGCCAGAATTTCTTCGAGTGCCCTTCGGTTACTAAGCTGGGCGGAATGAAGGCTTAGTGTCTTGACGGCCTCAAGCCTGATTTGCGGGATCGGGTGGACGAGGAAGGTGCGTGCAATTCCTTGGGCAGCTTCCCTATTGTCATGAAGCGCGTTGAATGAGTTTTCCGACATTTCTCCGACAAGAGGCTCGACAAAGGTTCCGTTTCGCAGTGCCGTTAATAAAAGTGCGGCTTTTAAAACGTGGTTTCGATTTTCAGGATTTATTTTTTGTGCCGCCCAATTTTGGATTAATTCCTGCCCTTCCAATACCTTGTCAAATTCAGGCCCATAATGCAGGCGGACTGCAGGTTCAAGCGACGATTTTACATTTCGTGGACCGCGTTGGAAAAGTGACATCTTGGCCGACCCCATAGCTGTGAACTTACTTTCTAAAAAGCCGCTTTTATTTGTTTTTAATGAAGATGCAACGGGGGGGTACCGCTATTTTTGGAGGGAAAAGTAAACGCGCTTGTTCTTCGCACCCTTGTTGTCAAGCTTAACTATTTGGATGCGGCCGACTTCTGAAGTATTCTTCACGTGCAGCCCGCCGTCCGCCTGCACGTCAACCCCTGGAATCTCAACTATGCGCAGGACTGCGACTGCAGGCGGAAGGACGTTCGCCAGCTTCACGATTTCAGGAATCTTGAACGCCTCCTCGCGCGGCAACTCGTAAACCTTCAGTTCCACGTTCTTTCCCAGCTCCTCGTTTGCCTTTGCAACCATCTCGTCGAATTTCGCGCGGTCGAACGTTTCCATCGAAAAGTCAAAGCGCGTCTCATCCTCGCCCAGCTGGTTGCCGGTGATGAGCCACCCTGCCTTGTACATTACCGAGCCAAGCACGTGCGCGGCAGTGTGCATTCGCATTAGCTTGAGGCGCCGTTCCCAGTTGATTTGACACTTTACCTCGTCCCCGGCCGAAAGGCCCAGCTTGTCTACAGTATGCACTACTTTCCCGGCTTCCTTGCGCACTTCGCTGACGGCGTACTCCGCACCGTCTTTCGCCGCAGTGATTTTGCCAAAGTCGCACGGCTGGCCGCCGCCTGTTGCGTAAAATACGGTCCGGTCAAGTACTATTTTGCCTCCCGCCGCCTCAACGACCATGGCAGTGCACTCGGTCAAGTATGAGTTTTGCAGGTAAAGCAATTCGGTCATTTTTTTCCGCCTTTCAAACAACTTTTATTAATGCGAAGAGCCTTTAAACTCTCGTGGTGAGGGTTGCTTTCGCTTCGCTGCTTACGCTCGGCCTAATCGGCGCCATGGCCGCCTCAATCCTCGCCGTCGCGCTTTTCCTCATCGGCGCGCTCAGCTTCGGCCTCGTGCTTCTCCTTACAGGCATTTTCTTCCTTTTCAGCTGGTTGCTCAGCCCGTGGATAAGCGACCACCTTTACCAGTGGTTTTACGGCCTGCAATGGATTGGAATTGAAGGAGTGCGCGAGAAGGATGCCAAGCTCGCTGACTTCGTCGAACAGCTTTGCGAAAAGCACGGCCTGAAAGTCCCCAAGATAGGCTTCATTCCCGACAACAACCCGCAGGCATTCGCCTACGGCAGCGGCAAGTGGAATGCGCGCATGGTCTTCACGCAAGGCATCCTCACCTACTGCGACACGAACGAGCGCAAGGCGGTGCTTGCGCACGAGCTCGGCCACGTGCGCAACAACGATTTCATCGTCATGACAATTGCCTCCTTCCTCGTCACCCTGCTTTACGAGCTGAGCCAGGTGTTCCTCCGCTCTGGCGAGAAATCAAGCGGAAGCAAGAAAGGAGGCGGCGGCTTCCTGGTTGTCGTTGGCATTGTTTCCTACGTCTTTTACATCATCGGCACTTACCTACTGCTTTTCCTCAGCCGAACTCGCGAGTACCTTGCGGACGAGTTCAGCGCGGCCGAGCACGACGCCAACGCCCTTTCAACCGCGCTTGTGAAAATCGCATACGGAATAGTCGCCGAGCCGGACTCGGCAAAGACAACCCGCCTCGTGCAAAGCACGCGCACGCTCGGCATCTACGACTTTCATGTTGCCAAGAACTTCGGCCTCAACTATATGGACTACCAGCAGACAGGCAAGTGGGACGCGACGGAAAAGGCGATTGCCTACGATATGCACAGCATCTGGGCATACTTTGGCGAATTGTCTTCCTCGCACCCGCTTACGGGAAAGCGCCTGCTGCGCCTGAGCGAATTCGCAACCGAGGCGCGCCAAAAGGCCCTCTTCGACTTTAGGAAAATCCTCGCCTACCCCGTTGACCGCAGCCGCCTGCTAGTGGAGTTCCTGCGCGACTTGACAATAATCTACCTGCCGATTGCCCTCGCGCTCGTTTCCTTCCTTGCTGGCGTCTTCGTTTTCGAGTCAATCTTCACGGCAATTGCAATGGCGCTTGTCTTTCTCGGCGTAGGCAGCCTCGCCAAGGCGCTTTACAGCTATCCCTCCGGCGGCTTTACGCAGACGACTGTTGAGGACTTGATGGGCGACGTCTACGCCTCTCCAGTTCGCGGCACTCCCGTCAAGCTTGATGGCAAAGTAGTCGGCAGGGGCGTTCCTGGCATGATAGCAAGCGAAGACATGATGTTCCAGGACGCGACGGGATTGATTTACCTCAACTTTGAAAGCATCATACCCTTCATCGGCAACCTGTGGTTTGCATTAAAGAAAGTCGAGCCCCTCATCGGCTCTCGCGCGCAGCTCTCCGGTTGGTTCGTCCGCAGCCTCGGCCAGCAAATAATACTCGACGAACTTTCCTCCCCGGCACTTGGCGAAAGCGTGAAAAGCAGGCAGCGTACGTGGGCCTTCATCGCCGGCTTCCTCTGGATTGTACTCGGCATCGGCGTGAAGCTGCTGACGGGTTAGGCCGCATTAGATGCCT
>CAZPDD010000051.1:0-8191 GCA_964585235.1 Microcaldota archaeon
GGTGCTCACGGCGGGGGCGGTGGTGCTTGCAAGCGGCGGGGTGGTGGCAGTTGACGAGCTGGACAAGATGCGCGAGGAGGACCGCGGCGCGATGCACCAGGCGATGGAACAGCAGTTCATCAGCGTCGCCAAGGCAGGCATCGTAACTTCGTTCCAGACGCGAACAGCAGTGCTTGCGGCCGCAAACCCCAAGCTGGGGCGCTTTGACCCCAACACGCCACCGTCGCAGCAGTTCGCCATTTCCCCCGCGCTGCTTTCGCGCTTTGACCTTATTTTCACGATGAAGGACGTGCTTGACGAGTCGCGCGACAGGAAGATGGCGGAGCACATCCTCATGGGCCACAAGCTTGCTGCCGAGCATTCGCTAGAAGGGAACAAGGAGAGTCCCGTAAGGCCCGCAATTGACCAGATGCTTTTGCGCAAGTACGTCGCTTACGCACGCAGGCACGTGTCGCCGCAACTGGCGACGGAATCGTCGGACAAGATACGCGACTATTACGTGGAGTTGCGCAGGCTCGGCAAGGAACAGAACACGTTTCCCATCACCGCACGCCAGATCGAGGGCCTAGTGCGCCTGACCGAAGCCAGCGCGAAAATGAGGCTCTCTCCCATTGCGGAGCTCCAGGACGCGCAGCGCGCGGTCGACCTTTTCGACTTCGTCATCCACGAGGTGTTCGTCGACCGCGAGACCGGCCGGCTTGACAGCGACGTGGTCAACATAGGGGTTGCAAAAAGCCGCCTCGACCGGGTGCGCACAATACTCAACATCATAAGCGACCTCGAAAAACAGTTCGACCTCGTCGCCGTCGACGATGTCGTTCGCGAGGCCGGAAGCTACAACATCGACGAGCAATACGCACGCAGCCTCATCGAGGAACTCCAGCGCAAGGGCGACTTGTACGTTCCCAAGCACGGCTACGTGAAAAGCGCCAGGCCACGAGGGTAGCAAATTGCGGCCGGAAGGGGACCCCCCTCACACATGTGAGGCCAAACAACTGGTTTTAAGCAAGGGAGTTACACTAAAGCCATTATAGCACAAGAGGGGAGGGGGGGAATGAGTTGCGTCGCGTAACAATGCTGATGATTGCGTCCTTCCTTATCGTCCAGGTTCTTGCGCTTGCAATCGGAAGCAAGTTCGTCTCCACGTCGGTGAGCGTTGTTGAAAACCCCGGCGACCCTGCAAACGCGGGCTTCTTCTTCGGCTACGTGCTACTCTCGGCAATAGTATTGCTCATAGTGCTCAAATTCTACCACGGCAAGCTTTTGTTCACGTTCCTCGAGTTCGCGCTGCTTTTCATCTCCCTCCAGCTTTTGCTCTCGACGTTCCTTCTTGACCCGACCAGCGCGGCATTTGCCGCCCTCGTGATTGCGGCAGGCCGCTTCGCCTTCCCAATCCTGCGCTCGCCGCTCTTGCTTATTGCAAGCGGAGTTGTCGGAGCGCTGCTCGGCTCAAGCCTGGACATACTGCCCGCAGTCATCTTCAGCGCCCTGCTTGCCGGCTACGACGTCATTGCGGTTTTTTACACCAAGCACATGATTGCGCTTGCGCGAGGGCTTAGCGACCGGGGCGCGGCCTTCAGCATCAGGATAAGCGACGGCAAGGCAGTCAAACAAGCTGGCGGGGAAATTGGCGAACGAGCCAATAAAACCAAATCAACTAAAGCACCTTCCTCCAAGCAGCAATTGGCTGGCGGCAAGGAAATCGAGTCAATCGAGCTTGGCACCGGCGACCTCGTCATTCCGGCCATGCTTCAGGTAAGCGCACTCAAGCTCTCGCTTCTGCACGCTGGCGCTGCATTCTTTGGCGGATTGCTCGGGATAATCGCCCTTTTCTGGGTGCTCGAGCGCCAGAGGGGCTATTGGCCCGCCCTGCCGCCCATCGTCTTTGGCTCGCTCGCGATGCTGGCTGCGCTGCAGGCGCTGTTAATTATGCAAGTGGTCAAATGAGCATGTTAACAATGCAAGCTGAACAACCCCCGTCTGCAAACGAGGTGCCGCAACGGAATTTTCCCAAGCGCGCGACTGCAGTGCATGCCCTAGTTTGCGAACTGCTTGAGGGAAGCTACGTGCGGGGCGATGCCGAAACGGGAGAAGCGAGTTTTGTGGAAAGCGGGGGGGAAAAGTTTTCCCGCGCCTGCCTGGTTGGCACGGTTGTGGAGAAAGGCGAGGACGACGGGGGATTGCCGGCAATCAGCCTGCTTGACTCGACGGGAATCATCAGCGTGCGGGCGCTTGACGAACGGGGGGCAAAAGCGCTTGCGGGGATTAATAAAGGCGGCGACGCACTAGTTATTGGAAAGGCGCGCGAGAAGCAGGAGCGGTTCATTGCAGTTGAAAGCGCGTTTCCCCTCGATGACTTGAACTGGGAGACAGCGCACCTGCTTCGCGTCGCACTGAGGAAGAGAAGATAAATGGCCGAAGAATTCGTTTACGAAAACCTCCTTGACAGGCTCTACGAGAAGCTGCCGAAGAAAAAGGCGGGCGGCGAGCGCTTTGAAATGCCCATTGTCGACTCTTTCGTCGCCGGGCCGAAGACAATAGTGCGTAACTTTGATGCCATATGCGCGAGGATAAGGCGTACTGCTGAAGACCTTGCGAAGTACTTTTCAAAGGAACTCGCAGTGCCCGCCGGGTTTGACGGCCCGCGCCTGGCGCTTTCCGGAAAGTTTTCCCAACGCGCCCTTCAGGAGAGGCTCAACAGCTACGTTCGCGAGCGCGTGCTGTGCAAGGAATGCGGCAAGCCCGACACTGGCCTGGTCCAGATTGACCGAAACGTATGGGCACTAAAATGCGAGGCGTGCGGCGCCAAGAGCACAGTAAGGGCGTAAAAAATAACACTAAAAAGGTGAAACGAACAACATGCCTTCCCCGGGACAACTTGAATACCAAAGGCGCCACGATTACGGAGCGAAGTTCAGCACCCCCAAACCCGGCGCTCCGCCGGGAATGGCGCCCGTTCCAGAACAGGAGCGCGTACGCCTGCCGCGGCGGCACGAAGGCGAGATGTTTGCAACAGTCATTGAGCTCAAGGGCGGCTCGCGCATGACTGTGCAGTCGGAAGACGGGAAAGAGCGGATGTGCCGCATTCCCGGCCGCATAAGAAAGCGGTTGTGGATAAAATCCGGCGACACCATCATCATCAAACCGTGGGAAGTCGAGGCCGAGAGCAAGTGCGACCTCGAGTACCGCTACACTGCCGCACAGGCGGATTCCCTTCGACGGCGCGGCTTTCTCAAGCTTTAACTTGGCAAAGGCCGTTACAACCCGACCGGGACTACCCCGCGAGTGGAACGAAAGTATTTAAAGTAAGGAAAGTAATACTTATTCTCGGTGAGATTATGTACGCAGGAGTTTCGCGTATTACCTCAAAAGGGCAGGTAACCATTCCGTTAGAAATCCGCGAAAGCAAAGGGCTTGACGAGGGTGACCAAGTAGTTTTCCTTGACGTTGGCGGGGAAGTAATAATGGAAAAAACAGACAACCTCTTCAGCGTCTTCCAGGAGAGAGCCAAGGAATTGGGGCTCACCCGCGAGAAACTCGCAGAGGAAATAAGGGAACAGAAACGCAAGACTCTTGAGCGCTTCGAGAAGAACCGCAAGCGCTGAAGGCGGTAATAGTATGCGCGTTCTTTTTGACTCTACAATACTGCTCTCGGGCTTGTTTTTCGCAGGAAACGAACGTCGCCTGCTTCAAAAAGCGCTGGAAGGGAAGTTTACGGCAGTGCTGCCTGAATCAATAATCACCGAAACCCTCGAAAAAATAGCGGAAAAGTTTTCAGGCTATCCTAATGCAGCCCTCGCAAGGGCTTTTTTTGCGGCGATAATCGCAAAGGCGGAAATAGTACCTGAAAGTGAGGCGCAAAATAAATTTGACGAAGCAAAGAGTATGATTCGTGATTTGTCCGATGCGCCGAACCTTGCTGCGGCGCTTGCCGCAAACCCCGACATTCTTGTAACAAGCGATTCCGATTACTATGCTTTGAAAAAACCAGTCCCATTCCGCATTTTGAAAGCGTGGCAATTGCTTAAGGAGTTGGAAAATTAATGACAATGAAAGTGAGTAAGCGAAAGCGTCCCGAACGCGAGGAGAAGCAGTTCAAGTACCGCCTCAAGATTACCGACGAGGTGCTTGACGACTTTTCGACAATGGTGCTTGTGCGCTTCATAAACGCGAAGTTCATCAAGAGCGTCGACTACCCCGTCTCGACAGGAAAGGAGGCGGTTCTTTTCCGCGCGACAACTCCCGAAGGGACTTCAGTTGCAATCAAAATTTTCAAGAACGAGACAAGCGCTTTTCAGCACATGGTCAAGTACATTGAAGGCGACCCGCGCTTCCGACACGTAAAGCACAACAAGCGCAATATAGTAAAGGAATGGGCAAGCAAGGAATTCAAGAACCTCAGGGCGGCATATGACGCAGGGCTGCCCGTCCCCAAGCCCCTGAAGCTAAAAGACAACGTCATCGCGATGGAGTTCGTGGGCGAAAACGGAGTTCCTTACGCGCTGCTTAACGACGTGGTGCTAAGCGAGCCTGAAAAGACCTTCCGCACGCTAATGGACGCGGTGAAAAAACTTTACAAAATCAAGCTGGTGCACGCAGACTTGAGCCCCTACAACATACTCATTGCAGAGGGCGAAAAACCGGTTATTATCGACTGGGGCCAGGCAGTGCTGCTTGAGCACCCGCGGGCGCAAGAGTTTTTGGAGCACGACGTGCGCACGCTGTGCGACTACTTCCGGCGGCAGGGAGTCGAGTGCGATGCGGTGGAGGAGCTCAAGAGTATAACGAATTGACGCCGCCTCAGACAAAAAAATTTGCAGCAATTACCTTCCGTTTAACTCGCAAGCTATTTAAGTTTATAGAGGTAAAACAACGTATGAGAGTGTTTACGCTGCCGGCCAAGAGGATTGCTCGGCTGCTTCGGGACGACGGCAAGGCCTTGCGTGAGCTAGAGAAGCGCGGCGCTGTGGAGATTTTGGTCAAACCCGAGAAAGGGGAGTTCAACGAAGTTGAGCTTCAGGGAAGCAGTGAGAACGAATGGCTGTCGGAGCAGGTTTTGCGCGCAATTGACCTGGGATTCGCCCCCCGCATTGCAATGAAGCTGTTTGCCGAAAACAATTTCCTCGAGATAGTCGACATGGGAGAGGCGATGCACGGCAAGGAACGCGCAATCACCCGCATGAAGGGGCGCGTAATTGGCTCGGAAGGCAAGATAAGGAAGGCGATTGAGGAGTTCACAGAAGCGTCGATTTCAATCAGCGACGACGGCCGAGTTGGCCTGCTCGGCGGCTTTGAGGAAGTGCGCCTGGCGAAAGAGGCGGTCCTGCGGCTGCTTGAAGGGGCGCAACACGGCGGGGTGCTTGCGTTTTTGCGCAATGTGAAGCGAAAACGCGATGCGGAGAAGATGGGAGTCAGGTTCTAAAAAGCAAATAGACGGGGTTTTAATGCTTTGGGGAATTAATCAACTCAACAACCCACATTACTTCAAGTTATTTTAACAAAGCTAGTTGGTGAAAAACTCTTATGGCTAAGAAGGCGGAGGAGAAAGTCCTCAGTGCGGAAGAGCTGTCGAAGGAATTCAAGGAATACAGCGTAGCTGAGTTTTTCAAGCGCAACCGGCAGATGCTTGGCTACACCGGAAAAGTCCGGTCACTCACTACTGTTGTCCACGAATACGTCACAAACTCGCTTGACGCCTGCGAGGACGCGCGCATCTTGCCTGAAATACTTGTCGAGGTGCACGAGCTGCCCGAAGGCCACTATAAAGTGGTTGTCGAGGACAACGGCACGGGTATCCCGAAAAAAAACATCGGCCAGGCTCTTGCAAAACTGCTTGCGGGAACGAAGTTCATGCGCCGCCAGCAAAAGCGCGGCCAGCAGGGAATCGGCGCCGCTTACGCAACCCTCTTCGCGCAAATCACCACCGGCACGGAGACGCACGTGAAAAGCTCGCTCGGCGATGGCGTTGTTTACGAGTGCGATGTTAGCGTCGATGTGAACAAGAACGACCCAGTCATCCGCAACGAGAAGGAAAGCCGCACGAAATTCAAGGGAACTCGAATTGAAGCCGAGTTTGCGGAAGTTGAGTACAACCGCTCTTCCTACGGCGTTTACGAATACCTGCGCAGGACTGCGCTTGCGAACCCCCACGCCCAGATTACGCTAGTTGAGCCCAACAAGGAAATAATCGTCTTTCCACGCGCAAGCAAGGAAATCCCCAAGCACCCGAAGGAAGTGCTCCCCCACCCGCTTGGCATTACGACAAGCGACCTCGTTGATATGGTGGGCAATACTGACGCGCGCAAAATTTCAAGCTTTTTGCAAAACGACTTTTCGCGCATCAGCGCCGACAAGGTCAAGGAAATCTCTTCCCTCTGTCCCGGCATTGACCTGGAGCGCGCGCCAAAGGCCCTCACCTGGCCTGAGTCCGAGAAAATAGTTCAAGCGATACAAAAAATCAAGTGGATGGCGCCAGAGACTGACTCGCTTCAGCCAATTGGCGCAGAACAGCTTGAAAAGAGCCTGAAAAACCTGCTTGCACCAGAAAAGATGCGCGTAGTAGAACGGCCGACGAAAGTCTTCCGCGGCGGGATTTCTTTCAGCGTCGAGGCGGCAATTGCCTACGGCGGCAAATCCGGCGTCGCATCAAATGCAAACGAGGAAGCCGGCGCAGGCGGAAGGGGGGAGGCAATGCGCTTTGCCAACCGCGTGCCGCTTTTGTTTGACGCAGGCGCCTGCGCCATTACCGAGGCGGTGAAGACCGTTGACTGGGCGCGCTACGACTTGAAGGACTGGGAGAACCTGCCCGTGAGCATTTTAGTGAACTTCACGAGCGTTTATGTCCCTTACACGGGCGCAGGCAAGCTGGCGATTTCGCAGGAAGAGGAGATTGTGGCGGAAATCCGCTTTGCCCTCATGGAGGCGGCTCGCGACGTTGCGACTTACCTGCACGGAATGCGCAGGGCCGAGGAGCAGGAGGCCCGGCGGCAGATTTTCTTCCGCTACATCGGCGAAGTCGCCGAGGCGCTAAACGACATTACTGGAAAGCCCAAGACCGCCCTTGAAGCGAAGCTGAGAAAAATTGCCGAACACAAGACGACACTGATGGAAAAGGAGGATGCGGCCGAGGAAGGAGAGCTGGAGGAGCTTGAGAAGGCCGCGAGCAAGGCAATGCGCGACGAAGGCGAGGAAAAAGACGAATAGAAAATGCAAGTAAAGTTCTAGGGGACAACGGGACGATTTAGATGGCTGAAAAAACTGAGAAACAAAAGGACAAGCTGAAAGCCAGCAGGGAACAAATCCTGCAAAAAATCATCGAGCTTGGCGAGGCGCTCGTCAAGCAGATTGAGGCTGAGGAGAACCCCAGCCTTGCGATTCCGGTGCGCGGCAGCCGCAACGTCTCTTTTGATGCAAGCGAGAAAAAAATTGTGCTTGGAGACAAGATTGCCCACCGCTACTTGTTTAACGTTGGTCACGCGCGAAAGTTCATGCAGACGATGCTCGTCGGTAGCTACGTGAAGACCGACTTGCTTGAAAACAACTTGACTGCAACGCTCCGTGACCTGTATTATGCAAAGAAGCGCACGATTGCAGGCACGAAGGAAGAGACTATCGAGGAGCAGAAGGAAAGCGACCTCGCAATAGTAGACTTTGAAGTTGCCCTTGATACTTTCCGCGAAAAACTTCACTTGCGCGCCGAACCCAAGGGACGAATTGCCGGTGAAATGACGGTCCTCGACAGGGTGCGGGACAAGGTGGACTCAATTGACTTGAGCAAGATGGGAAGCGGCGGCTGGGCCGTCCCGTCCATTGTCGAGCAGATTGAGTTCAAGGACGTGAGCGCGGAATACGTGCTGGTTGCCGAGAAAAACGCCTTGTTCGACCGTCTGAACGAGGACGATTACTGGAAGAAAAACAAGTGCATGATAATGACAACTGCCGGGCAGGCCGCGCGCGGTGCGCGGCGGCTTTTGCAGAGGCTGAACGAGGAGCTCAAGCTCCCCGTGTACATACTTACGGACGCGGACCCTTACGGGTGGTACATTTACTCGACGATGAAGTACGGCTCGATGGCGTTGGCGCACGAGAGCGACCGCCTGGGGTGCCCGAATGCCCACTTCATCGGCATGAGCATTTCCGACATCGAGCACTACGACTTGCGCAGCGTGACGATAAAGGCGAAGGACGTCGA
>CAZPDD010000052.1:0-8175 GCA_964585235.1 Microcaldota archaeon
CAACCGGTAACACAGCAAGCACGGCGATAAGCGCAATTGCCCCGATTTTCCACCACTGCGCTATTGCCTCCTGCCGTGCTTTTGCCATTGACAGCTTCCTTCTATCAGAAGAAGCAAGCTGATATGCGCAGGAAATCATGAACGACGTGACGAACCAGCCGACTATTATGAATAATGCAATCAATGCAACCAAACCCAGGCCCACGCTGGCAATTGCGCCAAGCAATGCCGACAGATGCCCTGAGCGCACCCCTTGGGAAACGAGCTTGATGACAACGCCGGCCACAAGAACTCCGCCGGCAATCAGGAAGACCATGTAAAAGGCAATTACGTAGGCAAGCAAGTCGCCGCGCGAGGCGAACTTCAGGCCAAAGCGCGCGGCTTCCCCGACTTCAAAACCTTTTTTCTTGACCAAGAAAATCCCCTTTCAAAACCTCTATTCCAATGCGGACATCATGAGCGGAAGCGCTATTGTCGCGTCGCAATTGACTAGCGCCGTGTTGGCTTTGGCGCGGATTTTGCCCCAGCTTTTCGCCTCCTTGGGAGGCGCGCCGGAGAGCGAGCCGTCAAACTCGGCCGCCGTGCTCACATAGACGCTGTAGTCCAAGCCCCCGCGCAGCAAGTTGGCGCCGAGCGTAAAGTGCTTGCTTGAGCCTCCTCCAAGCACGAGGGCGCCCGTGCGCTTTGCCGACAGCACGCGGGTTGCAATTGCCGGCAGGTCCGCCGCCTCGTCGAGGGCAAAATCACGGTGTTCCTGCTTAAAAAAATAAAGCTGCAGGCCGAGGGCGCTGTCAATCAACGCAGGCGAGTAGACAAAAGCATTGCGCTTTGCCGCCTGGACAAGAAAAGAATTTTTTTCATTCTTTGGCAGGGAGTCGGCAACAGCGTTAATGAGCTCGTTTGCCGAAACGGTTTTTTTCCTCGCGTAAAGGCGCTTGAAGACCGGTTGCAGTTTTTTTTCAAGCAGGACGTAACGGTCGTTGGGCACGAGAATGTTGCCGATGCGGTTGATTCCCCTTGAATGAAGCTTTGCGTCGTCCTCGCCAAAAGTCGCAACCTCATAGGGTGCGAACGACTTTATCACGTCGTGGTCGATGCTGCCGCCCGTGGTGATTATCACGTCGGCAAAGCCCTCGGCAACAAGCTGCGCGATGCAGCCGCGAAGGCCGCTTGCGACCATGTTCGCCGTGAAGGCAAGGAACTTCAAGCAATCCTTGTCCGCGCGCATTCGCTTGAGAACTTCAACCGCGCGGCCGAGCTCGGTTGCCTGAAACCCCGCGGCCGCGAACTTTCCAACAAGCCCACCTGCCTTCTCGCCGCGTGAAACGGAAAAGTCCTTCACTTCTTTCATAAACGCGCACCTGCAAAGGAAAACTGCTGCCGCCTGCGGGAAAACATCCTCGCAGCTGCAAGGACCTGCGGAACCGACCTCATCGCCGAACGCCTTTCTGAAAAAAGGCGCGCTGCTTTCCCGAAACGCGTGAACGAAGACGACGAACCCGCGGGAGCGGAAGACAACTGCGGCTGAAAGCCCTGCCTCCTGACTGCGTAAGCGCGCACGGCGCGCTCTTTCATCAGCCTGACGCGATCGCCAACGCCCCGGGCGGCGGCAATAAGCAACGGGCGAGTGTCCTGGTCACCTGGCGCCCGGATTCCAGACGCACGCAACAAGTGGGTGGAAAAAGTGCCGGCCCCAAAAACAGGGACAACCTCGCCTGCTACTGCAAGAACCCCGGCGGCCTTGTTTTGCTGAAAGACGCGCCAGTAATCATTCACCGTGCCTACAGCTGCCTTTGAAACCTTTCCTAAAATGGAAGTGGAGGCGCGAAGTGACGCCGGGGCAAGCCTGTTTCGCCGTACTTCCTCAAGCTGCGCCCTTGCACGCGACAGGCTTCCTGCGACTTTCATTGAAATCACTGCAGTTGTTATGCGCAAAGCAAGTTTTTAAACAACGCGAGAGAAAGTAGTTTGGCTACCACATGGAATTCTTTGAGCTTGCCAAAGTGTTCGAGAAGCTGGGAGGCACGCGCAAGAGGCTCGAGCTCACCGACGACTTGGCCGAGCTTTTCAAGCACGCGGACAAGGCGGAAGTACGCATGCTTGCCTACTTGTGCACCGGGATGCTTTCACCCGAGTTCACGGGAGTCGAGCTGGGCCTTGGCGACAAGCTCGCCGAACAGGCAATCAGCCTTGTCAGCGGCAAGGGCGTCAAGGAAGTGGAGCTAAGCTACCGCAAGACTGGCGATCTCGGCACTACTGCCGGCGAGTTCGTGGAGAAAAAATCCCAACACAGCCTGGCAAGCGCAGAGCTGAGCGTAGCGAAAGTGTACGAAAACTTCCACAAAATCGCGACAACAGGCGGGGAGGGAAGCCAGCAGACGAAGATAAAACTCCTCGCCGAGCTGTTGTCAAACTCCTCCGCCATCGAAGCCAAGGCAATAGTGCGCTTCGTCACCGGCAACCTCCGCCTCGGGATAGCCGAACCGACAATCCTAGATGCCTTGAGCGTCTCTTCCGTCGGCGACAAGAGCCTGCGGCCGGAGCTTGAGCGCGCCTACAACCTGCGCTCCGACCTCGGCCTTGTTGCCGAGCTTTTCTTCACAAAGGGAATTGATGCGGTGCGCAAGATCGGGCCCGAAGTTTTCTTCCCCATCAGGCCGGCTCTTGCAGAGCGGCTTGAAAGCCCCGAGGCGATTATTGAAAAGCTCGGAGAATGCGCTTGCGAAGCAAAGTACGACGGCTTCCGCCTGCAAGTGCACAAGAAAGGCGGGGAAGTACGCATTTACTCACGGCGGCAGGAGCCAATGAGCCACATGTTCCCCGACATCGTGAAAGCCGTGGGCGCTCAAATACGCGCGAAGGAATGCATTTTCGAAGGCGAGGCGCTTGCCTTTAACGAGTCAACCGGCGAGTTCCTTCCCTTCCAGGCGACCATACAGCGCAAGCGCAAGCACGGCATTGCCGAAAAGGCAGCCGAGCTGCCGCTCAAGATGTTCGCATTCGAGCTGCTTTACGCCGACGGCGTCGACTTGACGCAACTGCCTTTTCGCGAGCGGCGCAAGAGGCTTGAAAAAATGGTGAAAAAGGGAGGATTAATCGAGCCGGCCCATTACGTGCTTGTCAAGAGGGCAGTCGACCTTGAAAAGTACTTCCACGAGTGCGTTGGCGCGGGGCTTGAGGGAATAATTGCAAAGGACTTGGACGCGCCTTACACCGCGGGGGCAAGAAAATTTGCCTGGATTAAGTTCAAGCGCAGCTACGCGGGAAAGCTCGCCGACACCGTTGATGCCGTGATTGTGGGTTATTACTATGGGAAGGGGAAGAGGACAAAATTTGGTTTCGGAGGCCTGCTTACTGCCATTTACGACAGCGAAAACAACCGCTTCCGCACAATCGCCAAGGTGGGAACCGGCTTTACCGAGAAGGAAATGGCGGAGTTCAAGGAAAGCCTTGACCAGATTGCGGTGCTACAAAAGCCCGCCAACGTGGAGAGCTTCCTTGACGCCGACGTGTGGGTCAGGCCGGAAGTAGTTGTCACGCTCAATGCAGACGAGCTCACGCGCTCACCCACCCACTGCGCCGCCCTCGGCAAACTTGCCGGAAAGGGCGAGGGCCTCGCACTGCGCTTCCCCCGCCTCGTTTCAGTCCGCAACGACAAGGGCCCAAAGGAGGCGACGACCGAGGAGGAAATCCTCGAAATGTTCGAGCTTCAAAAGCACGCGGCTTCCGGCAGTAGCAGTAATGTTGAATAAAGCCAACAATAACTCGTGATTAAATTGGCAACGCTTGAACAGATTAGAGGCCGTATATCAGCCGCTAGTCCGGACAGAATTATCATAACGCCGTATGCCCGTGCTAGGGGGATTGAGAGGCGCATTGATGTTGAACAGGCCATTCATAATATACTCTCAAGAAGCGAGTGTAATTGGGCCATTTCGTCATTTAAGGGCGAAAAAGGAACTAGGATAGAAGTTCTTTTGCGCGTAAGCCCCAAAAAACTACACAAATACGTACTCGAAGTGGGACAAGAAACGTATTTAATCAATGTAATTAATATCAATACGAAGAAACAAGACAGGCTGAAACGGCATGCACAAAGAATTATTTAGGGCAAGGATAGACTACGACGATGAGTTCGACCTACTCTCAATCAGGCGCCCCGACTACAAAACGACTTTCAACCTGGAGGTCGGCAACCTTATACTCGACTTCACTAGTAACGAGTTTATTGGCATTGAAATTCAAAACGCTAGACAATGGCTATCGGACATTTTTGGCAAAAAAATCCAGCTTGAAGACATAACCGGGGCCAAGATAGGCTTTGTTGAAAAACCAACGCTTTTAACGCTCCTAATTGAATTAAAAATCAAGAATGAGCCAGAAATATATAGAGACATAACTGTTCCAAAATATGAGCCCGTTAGCGTATTGGCAAGATAGCTCACTACCGCACGCAAGTTCGCAATGAGCAAGCTTATTGTCGGAAATTCATACTACGCGTCGGCGTAGTGCCAGAACTTGCCAATCGCGTAAAGCGACAGGGCAAAGCCTACGATGCCGACGGCAATTGCGATTTGCCGCACGAGCGGCTCGCCCGAGTTGCTAAGAAGCGTGAAGCCGACGCCAAGCATTGCCAGGCCCTCGGTTGCAAAGAAGCTCGCCTCTCCAAGGAGAATTTGCTTTTCCCCAATGCTTTTTGCGCGCTTCATCCAGAAGACCCCAAAAACAGTTGGCGGCAAAATCGCCAGTGCCCCCTACTTCTTTTCCTTTGCTTCCTTGCCTTCCTTCTCGTACTGCTCCATGTCGCGCCGAATGAGCTCGCGGATGTAGTCCTGGACGCTTGGGAACTTGCGCTTGTCCTTGGCGTACTCCTCGACTTCCCACTCGCCGGGGATTGTTACAAGGAAAGACTGGGATTCTGACATTTTATTCAACACCACTGAGCCGGCCTGCATCACATGCCCCGTACTCCCCACCGCAATACAGTAATCAATTCCGATATTTAAGCATATGCGCTGCGGGACTTAAAATCAATGCGAATAGTGGAAGTGAGGGGGGACATCGCAAAAAAGGTCGGAAAATCGCCCTACCCGCGCTAAAAAATTGTAAAACGCGGCAAAGCGCATACAAACACTTGTGGCAAACTCTGAAAATCGGCCTGCATATTGAAATATATTAGGGGAATAGGAAGGTTTTTAAATGTGGCTATGTTTCTGATTGCAGACGCAGAAAAAATCAAGCTGCTTTCAAACCCGCCCCCAGGTGATAGTAAAATGTTGGAAGACATCGTGAAAAACGCCCTAATATCGAATAACAGCCCGACCGCACAGGTAAGGACTGAAGAGGAAGTAATCAAGATTGCCGTTGCCGGAGTAGGCGGCGGCGGGAACAACACCGTCAGCAGGCTCAAGCTGCTTGGCTGCAAGGGCGCGAACCTCGTTGCCTTCAACACCGACGCACAGCACCTCAAGATAATGCCGGAGGGCGTCTCAAAGGCGCTCATCGGAAAGAGCGTAACCCGCGGCCTTGGCGCAGGCGGCTTCCCCGAAGTGGGCGCAAAGTGCGCCGAAGCGGACCGCGAGAAAATTTCCCAGGCCCTTGAAGGTACCCACCTCGTCTTCGTCTGCGCAGGCATGGGAGGCGGAACCGGGACCGGGGCTGCACCCGTTGTCGCGCAAGTTGCCAAGGAGCAGGGCGCAATAGTAGTCGGCATGGTCACCTACCCCTTCGCCCTCGAGAGGGCCCGCACCCTGAAGGCCGACGACGGCATCGCGCGCCTGCGCGAAGTGTGCGACAGCGTCATCATCCTCGACAACAACCGCCTCGTCGAACTTGTGCCGAACCTTCCGCTCAACCAGGCATTCCTGGTTGCCGACGAGATTCTGGCAAAGGCAGTTGACGGGCTCGTCTACACCATCACGCAACCCTCGCTTGTCAACATCGACTTTGCCGACGTTCGCGCCATCATGGGCGGCGGCGACGTGGGAATGATTGCTGTTGGCACCGGAAAGGGCCAGAACAAGGTTGAGGATGCGGTCAAGGGCGTGAAGGAAAACCGCCTGCTTGACGTCGACTTCACCGGCGCAAAAGGCGCGCTCATCCACATAAGCGGAGGAGCTGACTTGACTCTCGGCGACGCGATTCGCGCGGGCGAGCAGGTGACCCAGGAGATGGATGCACACGCAACTGTCAAGTGGGGCGCAAGGCTTGTTCCAGAGTACGAAGGAACCCTCGAAATTACCGCAATCGTGACCGGCGTGACCTCACCACACATCCTCGGCAGGCAGGAGTCCCTGAAGGCCGAGAAGATGCACACTGCGAACAACATCGAGGTGCTCTGAGTGGTCGAAAAAGTCTGCGTGAACGCGGGGCAGCATGCGCTTATCATCCACGGAAGCGCGCGCTACGTCGTCGATTCGACGACGCTCTACGTTCTCGGCAGGCTTTTTGAGGGCACGCTCGAGGCGGGAACCCGCCTGGGCGAGGCCTGGTGCCTCGTTGAGACGATGGTGCCGGACGAACTGCGCGCGGCGGTCGTAGAGAAGGTCGTCGCGCGGGCAGTTGCGCAGGCGCGGCCGGTTGAAAACGGGTTGCGTTAGGAAAACACACAAAAAAACTAAAACAATAATTTGGAAAGGAGGATTGGTAGAAATGGATTCGTTGGTTCAGGACGCCTTGAAGTACGGAAGCACGCCCCAGGCTGTTGAAGCAGAGGCAAAGCAGGTTCAGCCCGCAGACGTTCGCATCATGGTAGTTGGCTGCGGCGGCGCAGGCACCAACACCGTTTCAAGGCTTCACAAGATGGGCATAAAAAGCGCATCAACAGTTGCAATCAACACCGACGCCAACCACCTCCGCATGGTCGAGGCTGACCGCCGCATCCTCATCGGCAAGTCAACCACCCGCGGCCTTGGAGCCGGCGGATACCCGGAAGTCGGGATGAAGGCGGCTGAAAGCAGCCGCGAGGAGCTCGCAAAACTCGTTGCAGGAAACGAACTCGTCTTCATTTGCGCGGGAATGGGAGGCGGCACTGGAACCGGTGCAGCTCCCGTAGTGGCGCGCCTGGCGAAGGAATCCGGCGCAATCACGGTCGCCATGGTCACCTATCCCTTCGCACTCGAGCGCGCGCGGCTTGACAAGGCCGACTGGGGCCTTGATGCCTTGCGCGAAAGCTGCGACACAGTGGTTGTCATCGACAACAACCGCCTTGTCTCCTACGTCCCAAACCTGCCGATGAACCAGGCGTTTGCAGTTGCCGACACGCTCGTCGCACGCGCGGTCAAGGGCATTGCCGACACCGTCATGCTCCCGTCGCTCATGAACATCGACTACGCGGACTTGCGCATGATAATGAGCAACGCCGGAGTCGCGGCCATCTCGATTGGCGAGGGCCACGGGTCAAACCGCGTCGAGGAAAGCATCAAGAGCACGCTTGACCACCCGCTGCTTGACGTCGATTACGGCGGAAGCAAGGGCGCGCTCATCTTGATAAGCGGCGGACCGCAGCTGACGCTCGGCGAGGCCATCAAGATCGGAGAGGGCATTACCGAAAACTTTGACAAGAACGCCTACGTGAAATGGGGCGCGCGCCTCAACCCCGACCTTGGGGACAAGATAGTTGTCACGGCAATCGTCACGGGCATAAGCTCGCCGCACATACTCGGCCGGGCCGAATACCAGGCGTCGAAAAAAGCCGAGGCAGTTGAAAGCCTCGGGCTGCGGGCCATAAAGTTCTAGGGCACGCATTGCAATCCCTTCCCCCACCACCACAGACCGACAAGCCGGATTTGATGAAGGCTTTGGCGGCAAAACCCTGGGACCTCCCTTGGGTGTGCCGGACCCTTCGGGGTTCGGCCGAAAGAAAAGCCGCCGGGCGCGCTCTTGCGCGCCCGCGAGCTTCTTCTTTTTTTCTTTTTCACACCCCTAGACCCGCGAGAGGATATCTTAATGCCCCCCCTCGCGCTTACTAAGTAAAACAGCCAAAAAGAAGACCCTATGAAAGCCTTCGATGAAATCGCCGGAGAATGGGACGAATACCGCAGCAAGCCCAGCAGTTGCCTCAAGCTCTTGCTGCCGCTTGTGAAGCCCCGCGACGTGGTTCTTGACGCAGGCTGCGGCAACGGCCGCAACTTGGTCGAGCTTGCAAAGCGGTGCGCCCTTGCCTACGGCCTCGAC
>CAZPDD010000053.1:0-8032 GCA_964585235.1 Microcaldota archaeon
TACCAATGCCTACGCGACGGGTCGGGGACCGGTGGTCATGCGCGGCAAGGCGGATGCCGACTTGCTCAACGCCCGCTTCAACCACTCTGTTTACTATACTGATGCAGTCAAGGGCGAGTCATTTGCGCTTGCAGGCGAGCCTGCCCGCGATTTCATGCAAAAAATGGAGCTTGAAAAAGACGCGGGCAACCCGGCTCTTGAGGCAACCGAGCTTTCGGGCGACTGCGCCTGCCCCGGCCACGCGCGTGGAATAGTCAAGCTGGTTGCGCAGCCCGGGCATATTGGCAAGATGCAGGCAGGCGACATTCTCGTGGCGCATTCCACCAATCCTGACATCGTGCCTGCGATGAAAAAAGCAGCGGCCATCGTCACCGACCTCGGCGGCATCACCTGCCACGCCGCCGTCATCAGCCGCGAGCTGCGCATTCCCTGCGTCATTGGAACGCGCGTTGCAACAAAGTTCCTGAAGGACGGCGACTTGGTGGAAGTCGATGCGACGCACGGTTTTGTGAGAAAAATCCAGTAAAAAATGTCCACACATTCGGGGGAGGCCTTACTTCTTTGCAGCGGCCTTTGCGCTTTCACGCAGTTGCTTTATGGCGGCTTTGGCGTCGGGGGAGTTGAAAACCGCCGCACCTGCAACTATCACGCTCGCGCCCTCGCGCACCACCGCTCGTACAGTCTCGGCGTTGATGCCACCATCTGTCTCAATCTCCTTTTTCCCGCGGAAGATTTTATTCGCTTCACTGAACTTGGGCAGCACGCCGTAGAGGAAGGCCTGTCCGCTCGCGCCCGGCACAACTGTCATTGGCATTAGAAAGTCACAGGCAGCAAGGGCCTTGGCAGGCACTTGCGCAAGCGGCGTTGCGGGAACAAGTGCAATCCCGGCCTCACACCCGCCGTTCTTGATTAGTCCTATCGTCTCAAGCAGCTGCTTTTCATCGCAGGCTTCCGCGTGCACGCAAATCCTCTTCGCCCCCGCCTTGGCGTAAGCGGCCACAACTTTCCACGGCTCGTTAATCATCAAATGCACGTCAAGAGGCAGCTCGGTTGCCTTCCGCAGCCTCCTCACGGTCCCGACGTCGTAGTTGATGCGCGGGACAAACCGTCCGTCCATCACGTCGACGTGAAGCAAGTCCGCACCTGCCTTCTCGACGCGCCTTGCCTCCTGTGCAAGCATCGCCTGGTTGGCTGCAAGTATGCTGGGTGCAATCAGGATTTTCTTCAATTGCAATCACTTGCGCGCTTCGTCCTCTCCGACTTCCGCGTGGTTTTTCAGGGCCAGAACAACTTTGCGCACAAGCTTTCTTGGCGAGGAGTCGGCAACAACCACTGCCTTGGTGCGCCGTGCAATGCGCTTGAGGATTTGCGGCAGCATTTCCGATACCCCCCTCATTCCAGTGAGCACGCCAATTACCTTTCCCTCGTCGTAGGCAATGGTGAGTTCGTTGAGCGTGCCCATGCCGCCCTTGAGTGCAATCACCGCGCCCGCGCTCCTTACCAGCACGACGTTTCTTCCCTTGTAGCCGAAGCCAGTATAGGCTATGAAGTCGAACGGCTCGAAGGGATAGCCGTATTTTTTGCCGTGCTCAGAAGCACCGTCGGCAGGCGAGACTCCGACGACCGTCCCCCCTTCGGCCCTGGCACCTCGTGCCGCCTCAAGGGGCAGGCCCAGGCATGCCCCAGTCAAAAGCATGCAGCCTTGGCGTGCCACTTCCGCTCCGACTTGGCGAGCGGCCGCCGACTCCTTGGCCGTAAACGCCTTTTCAGCACTGCCGATTGCAGCAATGGTTTTTTGCATTAAAAAGTAAAGGGCGTATTGCTTATTTAATTAATTTCTGCGCGAGCTTTTCCGCAGCCTCGCGCATTTGCGCCTTTGTGCCGGCGTTGTAAATCGCCCTGCCGACAATCGCGTGGAAATTCCCGCCAGCGGCTTTGGCCCCTTCGCCCAAGTCCCCGCCTTGCGCTAAAAAGCCCGGCGAGTGGAACGCAAAATTGTTTGCCCCCAAAATCTTTTCCGCCGCCTCGCGGTACGCGCGTATCTTGTCGGGCTTGTTGCCCGGCACCACAAAATCAGTTACGCCCATGCGTGCGGCGATGTCAAGCGCGCGCATCGGCGCTTCGTCAACAATATACCCCCCGTCGCTTTGCAAAAACCGTTCGCTGCTCAGCTCAGTGCCGATGATGACGCCCAACCCCGCTTGCTGCGCTGCCTTCGTCCATGCGACTTGAGTTGCCGGCCCGGCCTCTGGGAAGAAAATTACTGCATCAACCCCGCTTTCCTTGCACGTTTTCGCAAACAATTCCCCCGTGTCGGGAATGTCGGTGCCGGCCTTCTGGTGGTCGTAGACAATGGGCTTGCCGCTCAACGCGCGAATCGCCTTGACTGCTGCCGGCAGCCCGAAGCGCAGGCCGAGGGAAAAACCAATCTTGTAGCCGCCGATGCCTTCGACGCCGTCAGTTGCCTCAACCAGCTCGCCGAGCTTCTCCAAGCTCGCAACGTCGCAGGCGGGTACGATGCTGCGCTTGAGCGCGATTATCTGTTTCATTTTTTCATCCATTTCTCTATGCGAGTTTCACCGCACCGTATTTCTCGTAGTAACCAACCCACGCGCGGCGTACTTCAGGCGCAAGAGTGTCCTTTACCGCGCCAAAAATGTCCTGCATCGTCAAAATCGCAACTGTCTTTATTCCCAGCTCCTCTTCAAGCGCCTGCACCGCACTCTTCTCCCCCACTTTTTCCGCATCGCCCAAGAGCTCCTGCCGGTCAACCGCCAGCACCATTCCCGCTAGCCTGAATCCCTCTAGCAGTTTCATCTTCTCAAGCGCGTCGTACTTGGCTTTTCCAGTCGTCACCACGTCGTCAACGAGCAAGATGCTTCCGCCGGGCTTCCACGCCCCCGCCCCAACGATGACTTGGTCGGCGCCAACATCGCCGTAGGCCTTGGCTTCCTTGCGGTCGTAAAGCAAGTGCGTATTTTTTCCATTCAGTTCGTAAAGCCCTTCGCAAACAAGTGCGCCTAAAGTGATTCCCTTGTAGGCGGGGCCGAAAACATAACCAAAATCCGCAAGCACGCCGCTTTCAAGCCCGTGCTTGACCGCCGCAGCGTAAGCCTTCTTGAGCATCACCTGGCTCTCGCCGTCGCAAAGCGCGCCGATGTTGACGAAATTCGGCGAGCGGCGGCCGCTTTTGAAGGTAAAGAATTCGCTTTCGTTTGCCGCAATCTTGAGGGCCTTCTTGCGGAGCAGCAAGTCGAGGAACTCCTTTTTTGCTAGGTCGAAAGTGTTCATTCCTTTTCCGCCCCCTTATTGAAGTTTATAATGCTACGCACCTGTTTAATAAAATAAGCCAGCGTACGGGAATCTAAATTCGACAAGAAGTTGGGATTCGCGAACATGTCTGCCAGAATGGGGTTGTCGAAAATGTCTTTTCCGGCGAGTTTTCGTTCGGCTGAATGGGCTAGCTGGAACATTTTTTGCTCTTTATCTATGTCCCGGGCACGTTTAACCATTCTTTCAAAAATTTTTTCCCCCTCCTTATGTGCTTTCAATTCCTCAGCGTGCTCAAGCATGAGCGGCCAATTACTTTCTTCGTTGTGATCTGGGGACAGGATTTTTCTAGCTATCCCGGCGGCGCGCGGGTTTTGCCTGCAAGAATGGTGAATCAAGTCCTCAATTATGAATGTGCGTGCGACTTCATAGGGTAAGTAATCTAACTTCTTTCCGCCACCGAGCGCAGCAAATCGTGATGCTATGAAAAGCATGCGCTTCGCAGTTAGGGCGGGTGATTTTTGGAAGCTCGGATCCTCCCGGCCTAGATCTCTTGAAATAAGCTTGCGGTATCTTTGCGTTTCATTAAACAGATTTTTAGCTGGCTGCATCTAAAGCGTCCTCTGCTTCTGCGCCTTCTTCTGCATGAACAGCTCGCTTATGCTGCGGTTGGTGTGTATGCGGTCAATCGCCTCGCTCAAAAGCGGCGCGAGCGACAGCTGCACAATTTTGCTTGGTGCGCCTTGGCGCAGCGGGATGCTGTTTGTCACGATGACTTGCTTGATGGCGCTTTTGCCAAGTATTTCGTGCGCCCCGCCGCTGAGCACCCCGTGGGTTGCGCACGCGTAAACTTCCTTCGCCCCCTTGTCAAGCAACGCCTTGGCAGCAACGGCAAGAGTGCCGCCCGTGTCCACCATGTCGTCAACCATCAGGCAAGAGCGTCCGCGCACTTCGCCTATGACATTCATCACTTCGCTGGCATTTGGCTTCGGCCGCTGCTTGTCAACAACGACCAACGGCGCCTCAAGCAGGCGCGCAAGTCCGCGAGCGCGCTTCACGCCGCCCACGTCAGGGCTTACCACGGAAAGGCCCTTGCCGCCCGTCATCCCCTTCTTTGTAAAGTAGTCGGCGAACAGCTGTATTGCGCTTAGGTTGTCGCAGGGGATTTTGAAGAAGCCCTCGAGGCTTTGCGAGTGAAAGTCGACGCTTACTAGCGAGTGCGCGCCTGCCGCCTCAATAAGGTCGGCAACAAGCGCGGCGCTTATTGGGCTGCGGCCAAGCAGCCTGTCCTGCCTGCCGTAGCCGTAGTAGGGGACAACAGCACAAACGCGCCTGGCGCTTGCCCTCCGTGCGGCGTCAATCATCAGCACAAGTTCCATTACATTCTCGTTGACCGGCGAGCAGGTCGGCTGAACGATAAATACGTCTTTTCCCCGCACGCTCTCGTTGAGTAGCACGCTTGACTCGCCGTCGCTGAACTTTTTTACTTCCGCATCGGCAACGCGAGTGCCCAGCTGCGAGGCTATTTCCTTTGCGAGCGCCGGGTTGGCGCTTCCGCTGAACACCTTTAAGCCGTCCAAATCAGCCACAAACCCACCGTAATATCTTAGGGGGGCAAGTGGTTTAAAAAGCGTCGCGAGCTTATTGGTTCGTGCCCAAAACCGGCGAACTTTTGTTGAGAATTACGCGGGCAGCGAGCTTCAGGCAGCGCGCACGCGAGAGGTCGGCGGCTGCCGCGCGTGCCCAGCGCGAGAGGACTGCTGGAATTCTTGCCGCCTCACTTCACTCGGAGCTTGCCGACCATCTGTTGGACATTCGAGCACGACTTGGAATTGCCGCGAAAAAACTTAACTCCGTGAGCGGAAGAACGAGAAATGATAATCAGTTAATCTCTGATTCGTTGAGGCAGTTTGAGCACATTCAAGCCTCAGCACAATCCATTCATAACACCATGGCCCTCCTAGCCCGCAACCATTCTCCGCCTGATGGAATGGCGCCAACCCCTCACGACGCCGATGTCCCGGAGCTTGTAAGAACTTTTGTAGAAAGCGGGAGCGTGCCTCGCGAGTATCCGAAAAAATCGCTTAAAGGACAGTGACGCTTTTTGCCAAATTCCGCGGCTTGTCGGGGGAAAGCCCGCGTGCCTTCGCCGTGTAGTAGGCAAGCAGCTGCAGCGGCACTACCGTAATCAGCGGGTAAAGCAGTTCGTTCGTCTTGGGGATGAGCAGCACTTCATCGTAAGCCTCGTTTTTCTCGTCACTCACTCCTATCGTGAAAGCGCCGCGCGCCTTCGTTTCAATGACGTTGTTGAGCGTTTCAGCATGTGTCAAGTCGCTTGGGTTGATTGCAATAACTGGCGTGCCCTGCTCGATGAGCGCAATTGTCCCGTGCTTGAGTTCCCCGGCAGGCATTCCCTCTGCATGGACGTAAGAGACTTCCTTCATCTTGAGCGCGCCCTCAAGCGCGGTCGCGAAGTTTATCCCCCGCGCGATGTAGTAGGCGTCGTGCTGTTTTGCAATCCGGGATGCAAGCGCCTTGGATTTCTTGTTGTTTTCTTCGATCGCCTTGTTTACCAGGTGCGGCACCTGTGAAAGCAGCCGCCTGCCTTCCTCAAGCTTTCCGGCAGCTGCGAAGGCAACGAGCATGCCCACGACAACTTGGTTGACGAAAGCCTTTGTAGAGGCGACTGCAATCTCGGGGCCGGCATTGGCGTACAGGCGCTTGTCACTCAAGCGGTCAAGAGTGCTTCCGACAGTATTGACTATGCTGTAAAGCTTGGCTCCCTTTGCTTTTGCCTTCTTGGCGGGCAAAAGCACGTCGGCGGTCTCGCCGCTTTGGCTGATTGCAAGTACGAGCGTGTTTTCATCCGCGTCCCTCTCGGCAAAGTAGGCGTACTCGCTTGCCATCATGACTTCCGCGTGCTTGCCCGCAACGGCGTCAAGCGCATATCGTATTATCAGGCCGGCGTGGCGAGCAGTTCCCATGCCGATGATGATTACATCCTTTGCCGCCATCAGGTCGGCCGCAAATTCCCCGACCACCGCATCATCCTGGCGGAGCGCGTCGGCAACCGCAGAGGGCTGTTCCATTATTTCCTTGAGCATGAAGTCCTCAAAACCGCCCTTTTGCGCCTGCTCGGCGCTCCAGCTTATTTTCTCCACTTCCTTTGCCACGCTGCTGCCGTCGGAAATCTTCTTGAAGGCGCGCTTGTCCCCTTCAAGAACCGCCATTTCCCCATCCTCGACAAAATAGGCGTCGCGGGTGTATTCAAGCAGGGGCGTGGCGTCACTCGCCGCGATGGTAAAGCCCTTTCCAATCCCGATTATAAGCGGGCTTTCATTGCGGCCGGCGAATACCCTGTTTTTTTCGCCCGCCGAAATTGCGAGGACCGCGTAACTGCCCTTCATTTCCTTCAACGCAAGCCGGAAGGCCTCTTCGAAGCCCGCGGCAGTTTTCGCATGCTCCTCGATCACGTGGGCAATGACTTCAGAGTCCGTCTGCGAAGAGAACTTGTGCCCGCCTTTTTGGAGCGCGTCGCGCAACTTCTGGTAGTTTTCGATGATGCCGTTGTGCACGATTGCAATGCGGCCGCTGCAGTCCAGGTGCGGGTGCGCGTTTTCCTTCGTGACCCCGCCGTGGGTTGCCCAACGTGAGTGCGAAATTCCCGAGTTGCCGTCAAGCTCTGAAAACTTCTGCACCCCGGCAACTTCCCCTACCTTTCCCACGTCCTTGCGCACGAGGACGCCGTTTTCACCAAGCATTGCCACGCCGCACGAGTCGTAGCCGCGGTACTCGAGCTTTTCAAGCCCCTGCTGAAGCAGCTCTCCAAGCGGCCTGCCGTCAATCCTGCCTGCTATGCCGATGATTCCACACATGGAAGAACCTCAAGAAGTGGGAAAGGAGGTTTACCCCCCTGCCCACTTTGCACGCACTACTTTTTTTTGGGGTGATTTCGTGAGTTCGTGCACAAGTAGTTTGGGAAGCATTTTACTTAAAGCCCGCTAAAACTTTTTTCGCGCCCTCCCCCCCAACAGCAACCTTTTTTAAACAGTTTTGTCATAGACTTATTAATTTTGTAAAGGTATGCTTAATTTAATCAAACAGGTGGAATGATTGGCCTTGCTGCTTCAGGATGGGCGGTCGCTTGACGCCGCCCTCGTCGGCGAGAACGCCCTCGGAGTGCTTAGTGAAGACCGCCTGGCCATCCTTCGCAGCCTCTCGGAGGAGCCGAAATACCCGGCGCAAGTTGCGCGCGAGCTCAAGATGCAGGTGCAGACTGTCTATTACCATATGCGCCTTCTCGAGGAGGCGGCGCTAATCAAGTTCGTCGAGACCGAGGAGCGGGGCGGCGCAACTGCCAAGAAGTTCACAGTTGCCGGCGAGGCGCTTGCGGTCGTGGTCAATGAAAAGGCATGGCGGCCTTATGCCGCGGGCAAGCTTGCAAAGCCCCCTTCCCTGCTCGCGCCGTTCATCTCCGGCGGTCATTTTGACGGAAAGCTCGTGCTCGGCTCGCCGGATGCGCACGGCAAGTACCGCGCGCGAGGAAGCGAACTTTGCGCGGCAGAGTTCTCGATGTTCCTCGGCAACTACGCGACTTTCTCCTACCCGCTTTACTACCTCGACACTGAATTGACTGAAAAGACCCGCCGTGGCAACCTCGTGGCAATCGGCGGGCCGAAAGTCAACACCTTCACTTCAGAGCTCAATGCGCATTTGCAGATAAAATTTGACGAGCGTTCCTTCGCCATCCGTTCTTCCGTAA
>CAZPDD010000054.1:0-8025 GCA_964585235.1 Microcaldota archaeon
GGGCCGTAAGAAGTCAAGTCAACCCCTTCTTGCTCGGCCTGCCCAAGCGGGACGAGAAAGACTTTCATTCCCGCCTTGGCAGCTGCCTTTGCCTTCTCAAGCACGCCCCCTACACTTCCAATGCTTCCGACTGCGCTTACTGTCCCTGTCATTGTCAAGTCGCGGCGGGGTTTTGCACCGGTCAGTTCGGCGTAAGTGAGAAGCGCCTGCGCACCGCCGCCGCTTGGCCCGTCAACCACTTCCGCACTCGTGTCTATTTCGTAAAAAAAGTCGTATTTACCCTTGGCTGCTTTTGCCATTGCAGAGCCGGCGCTTGCGGCATTGCGGCTGCTTTGCTGCGTCTCTATTGTGAAGAATGGCGTGACGTCGACAAACACGCGGCCGGTGCCGGGATGCACTTCAACCGTGACGTTCGTGAGCACGCCGTTGTCGTTCGAGTCAACCGCAGGCACCCGCATGCTGGTTGCCGCGAATGCAATTGGCAGTGCGAGAAGCAGTGACGCAATAAGGAACCCGAGTTTGCGCTGTTGGCCGGCCACGCACAAATAACGAGCCCGTTGGTTTTAAGCCTATTCACTTGCCGCAGTCCTTGCGAAGGGCTTCCACGTCGATTTCGCGCATCTTGACAACTACGTTTTCCTTGCTTCCGAACATGTTGTAGAAAGAGATTTCCGCAGCGACTTTTCCAAGCATCGCCGCGCCTGCTTTGCGCTCTATTGCCTGGATGTAGTTAAAGCGGACCGGCCGTTCTTCCCTCCCGATGCGCAGGACGATGCCCTCGCCAAAAACAACGACGCTTCCGCGCTTGTCGCCGGGCTCAAAGTAGGCGACGTACTCGCGCACAGGCTTTTGCTTCTCGTAGCTGAACACTTGTTCTTCCCCTTTTCGCCAACAATGCCGCTGGCCCCTAATATCCCTTATTTGCCCGCAAGTGCTTAAAAAACACCCTCCCTAAACGTCCAAAACCACCTGGCAGTGCCAGCCGCCCGCGTCTTTCTCAAGCTTGAACTCGTGCCACGTGACTGCCTTGACGTCGACAAGCAGCTCGTGCTTTTTCATGTCAAGCACTTCGCCGCGCAGGATGGCGGAAAGCTCGTGCTTTTTCCCGTCGACCTTCACTTCGACCTTGCCAAAAAGCATCCTTTCCGCGTCTTTGAGAAAAACAAGCTCCTCTAAAAAGTCGTGAAGCAGCTGCTCGTCATTTGCCGCCTTGAGCGTGATTTTCTTTTTTTTCAAAGTCTTTACGCTCGTGACGTCCTTTACCATCGTAGACGTAAGCGCTTCTGCCGCGCTTTCAAACAGCTCGTCAAGCGTCCTGCCTTGGGCCGAAAACGCCACGTCGGCAACCGTAATGCCCTCAATAAATTTCCAGCTCATTCCTCGACGCACCTTAAAAGCGCCTCGCGCACGATTTCCTCGACCTTGCTTACTCCCTCGCCGATAAAAACTATTTGCGTCCCTCCTCCCTCGTCCCATTCTTCGATGCTCCACCTTCCCGCGACGTAGTTGAAGAGCCGGGTGCTTCCGTCGTCGAATTCCACGAATCCCTTGGCGCGGTACACTTGGGACGGCAGGGAGTTTGCAAAGTCGGTGAAGGCCTGCTCGTCCACGCCCCCGTCAAGCTCGACCACAAATTCGCCCACCAAACTCACTTCGTGGCCGTGCACTGCCACGTGCTTTTCTCCCGCGTTTACGTCAAGCAGCATCTGCATAGGCGCGTTGCAGTTGGTGGTTTCGTAAACAACCGCGCGTTCGTTGATTTCGCCGAGTGTTTCCCTTATTTGCTCAAGCTGCTCGGCATCCACCAAGTCGGACTTGTTGAGCAGGATAATGTCGGCCATCTCAAGCTGCACGCGGCCGGTATGTCCCAGCGAGGGAAAGCGCGCGAGCGCATCGGCATCCGCCACGGTCACAACCGCGTCGAGGCGCACTAGGGGGATGTTTTCCTGTACGTCCATGATGATTGCGTCGGGCTCGGCAACACCGGTTGTCTCAAGGACTATGTGTTCTGGAGCAAACTTCTCAATTACTTCGGCAATTGCCGCCTCGAACTCGCCAGTCATCGAGCAGCATACGCACCCGCCTGCCATCTCCACCACGTCGACGTTCTTTCCCTTGACAATTTTCGTGTCAATCCCAACTTCGCCGAACTCGTTCATCAGCACCGCCAGTCGCAGCTTGTTTGCACTCGCGTATGCGAGGAGCCTTTTCAAAAGCGTTGTCTTGCCCGCGCCCAAATAGCCGGTGATGACTGTAAGGGGGGTTTTTTGCATGAATGAATATGGCCGTGCTTTCTTTAAACCGTGCTGGCCGCAGGAGGGGATTCAACCGAGGGTCATCATTTCCTTGCGCCTGTTCTCACCCGGCGCGCGAAAACGCGCCTCCTGCGCAAACTCGGTCAGCATACCGATTATTTCTCTTCTTATTGTTTCGTTTTTCAAAAAGTGCGTATTGTCCGCCAGAGCTCGCCTGCGGGCCAGGGAACGCGGTATTTTCGCCCCCCTTGTCGGGTCAAGCAGTGGGTCTCTCTTGAAGCGGATTTGCAGGTCGGGGTCGGCGTCCCAATCAACTCCATTGCTTACTTCCTTGACCTTGACGGGTTTTTGTCCCATTATCCTGCGGAACCGGTTAAAGCCGTCATCGTGTTCTTTCCGCGACCGGGGGTTGCTCACGCCCATCAAATAGAATTCTGTTGTCGGGTGCTCTTGCCTCCACCTCAATATTGTATTCCATCCCGTGACGTACCCCTGGCTGTGGCCGATGACCATTACTTTGGCCGGCTGCAGCTTTGCAATTCTTGGGCCGACGGCATTGACTATTTGCTCCACCTTGAACCCGATTGGCGTGATTCCCTTCGCGTCGTTAACGTTCCGGCTTGCCACATTGAAACCGAGTTCGTTGAATGCTTTGCGGCATTCGGAGAAAAAAGGGTGGTCAGTTCCCCTTGGGCCTGCGCCCGGAATCAGCACTACTAGCGGAGCCGCTGGCTGAAGTTGTTTTCTTACTGGTTTTCTTGCCATGTGCAAAAAATAGTTTCATTACGCTATTTAATCACTATCCCTTGACATTCGCAACAGGCAGTAGCTTGACGACTTTCCTGCTGATGCCCGCTTGGTGCGTGCAGTCGATTACCTCGTCAATGTCCTTGTATGCCTTGCCCGCCTCTTCTGCAAGCCCGGCGTAGCTGACGGTGCGCACGAGGATGCCGCGGGAGGCCATGTCCTTTTGCAGCTCCTCTCCCTTGAACATGTGCTTTGCCTGCGTGCGGCTCATCGTACGCCCCGAACCGTGGGCAGTCGAGCCCCAAGTCTCCTTCATCGCGGTTTCAGTTCCAGCAAGCAAGTAGCTTCCAGTTTCCATGCTGCCGCCGATGATTACCGGCTGGCCGATTGAGCGGAATTCCTGCGGGACTTCCGGCCTTCCGGGGCCGAATGCGCGAGTTGCGCCCTTACGGTGCACCAGCACTTTTTTCCTCTGGCCGTCGATTTCGTACTCCTCGAGCTTGGCCGTGTTGTGCGCCACGTCGTACACTTGGCGCATTTCCATCGACTCCGCGCTTTGGCCCATTACCTTGCTGAAGCATTCGCGGATGCGGTGCAAAATCACCTGCCTGTTGGCAAAGCTCATGTTCAGCCCGCATTTCATTGCGGCAAAATAGTCCTGCCCTTCAGGCGAGTTGAACGGCGCGCACGCAAGCTCGCGGTCGAGAATCTTGATGCCGTACTTTCTTTCCATCACGTTTAGGAAAACCTGGAGTGAATCAGTTGCGACCTGATGGCCGAACCCTCGCGAACCACAGTTGCCGGTAATAAATCCATCTGCGACAAAATTGTGGTGCTCACTGTCAACCGTTAGGTCATAGACGAAGTCATCCTTTGATTCAATGCGCCTGATTTCTTTCACCTTATCCCAAACTGCCGGGCTAGAGGGCTGCATGCGCGCATATTCAAAAAATTCCTTGACTGTCGGATAGTTGCCGTGCCTAAATTGATAGGCTGTTACGGCCACGCTGCCAGCTGCTTTTTGGGTTATTACCGCCTCTTCAGTCAGCAGGTTTTGCTTCAATTTCAGGTACTGGATCGCCAATGCGGCTAATGCAGTGCGGCTTGCACAATACTCGAAGCCTATACCCGACCAAAGTTTGATTAGGTTAGGCTCTTTTGACGAGAGTTTAAGCACGAATTTCAGGCTGCGCCCGGTTTTTGTGATTATGGCGTTAGTTTCCTTAACCCCTATGCATTCTACGTCAAACTGCCTTACCAACCCCGATATTTGCGTCAAGAAGGCAATCGCATTCTCCCTTAATGCCTCGTCCTTGCAGAGGGTAATCAAAGGATTTCCAAACCGGTATTCCTCTTTTTTGCGTATCAGCGGCCTGGTCATTTCAGCGCCGAAGTAACCAGCCAAGTAGAGGCGTTTTATCCATTTTGGTGCGCCAACAACCCATTGGGGCACTAGGAATGCTTGTTTGGATTTGTTTCCAACTGGCGTCCCCAATGCGGCGAAGAGAATTCCGAGGCTGTGGGACCCGTTGCTTATCTGATAGCTGTGTCCTTTTATCGAATGCTTGCCGCTTTTCTCAAATTGCACTTCGCTCTCGCTGTAGTACTCGAAGGGTTTGGTGAACTTATAGCCCAGTTTTAGGGAGTCTTTCCTGATTTCCTCCAAGTCGCCAGGTTTGCCAATAAAGCGCACGAACCACCGCGCGCCGTTTCTCTGAAGATAGCCATCCCCCGTCAGGAAGCCCATGAGTTTTGCAAGCAGTGGAAGTTTGGGGGAATTGAGCCTTAGGGGTAAAAGCTCCTTTTTCTTCAGGCTCTTGATTATCGCTTCGGCTTTTTCAGCGTCAACGGCACGGATGTCTTCTTCATCCACAATGACACTGTCGTTTGGAGCCTCATATTCGACGCCTTGAAACGGCAGCATTGCGACCCTATTTCCTATGGAGAGCTCCCGGGCAAATTTCAGGCCATCGGGCGTCATTATCGGATGGTCTTCCGTTGCCTTTATTTTATCGCCTGTCTCTGTAACTATCTCGAACATTTCTTCCTTGTTGGGAATTTCATGGAATTCCCTTATTTTTACCGGAATCACTGTTTTGTCGTTTGGATTTAGACCGGGTACGCTTGTTTGCTGCCAAGTTTTTTGAAGGTCCCTAATAGGCAACGTAAAGCCGTATTCCGTGAGAACTTTCGAGTCGCCCGGCAAGCAGTGGAACATAACAACGACTTGGTTTGGGAAAATGCCGTAGGCCTTTGCAGCCTCGGCGTCGAAAATGTTTTCAGGCTTAACTACTTGAATCTCAAGGTAGTGGTTGCCGCTTCCAAGCGTGCCAATCTGGTCAAGGCCCCGCTGGACTGCGCGGCCGCTTACTTTAGTCTCATCCGCGCCCTTCACGCATCCGTCTTCCTCGGTGCGGCGCATGTCCTCTTGCCAGCCGTAGCCGTTGTCGATGCACCACTTGGCGCCTTCCATAATCACTTTTCGGAAAGTCTGGGCATTGAGCTTGACGAATCCGCTGCTTCCCACGCCAGCGGGGACGCGCTGGAACAGCAATTCAACTAATTCCTTGAGCTTTGGCTTCACGTCGTCGTAAGTGAGATTTGTCGTGACGAGTCGCATGCCGCAATTTATATCAAAACCAACTCCGCCAGGGCTTATCACGCCGTTGTTTTCGGGGTCGAATGCGGCAACTCCGCCTATTGGAAAGCCATATCCCGAATGGCCGTCTGGCATGCAGAGGGCATGGTTGACTATTCCCGGAAGCGTGGCTACGTTGGTAACCTGGTCGTATACTTGCATGTCCATCGCGTCAAGCAGCTTGCGCGTTGCGTAGATTCGCGCGGGCACGCGCATGCCCTGCTTGAAGGACTTGGGTATTTCCCAGGTCACATCGCTTACTTTAGCGAACTGGGGTTTTTGAGACAACATTTCTGGGGCTTCACCAACGCTTTTTATTGGTTGCAGAAGAAATAGACTGCAACAGTCTTGAGTGGATTGTTATAGGCTGAAACAAGCTTATATTCGCTTTCGGTTACGCGGTTGGTTGGCGGGATTGGCTGAAACGCAGGTGAAGGTCTTGTGGCGCGACTCGCGTCCCAGCAGGGCAGTTGCAGCCGCCGCCTCGGGCATAGGCTATGTCTTTTTTTGGGGGACCGAACTTCTGCTGCTTTACTGGTTGGCTCAGGAGATGCTTGGCAAGTCGCGTTACGGGTTCGTTCTTGCAGCCAGCGTGACGTTCGCGTGGACAATTGTAAGCACATTAGCCACCGTTCGCCTGCGCAAGATGCTTGTGCACCAAAAGCTGCTTTACCTGACTTCCAGTTCAATTGGCGTTATTGGCAGCATGGAGGCGGAAATCCGTTTTGCTGAAGTGGAGAAAATTATCGTCGCGCACGGCGGCGACGGCTTCATTGCGCAGGTGACGGCGCAGGAAACGCAGTTTTACGCCCCCCTGCGCGACCGCAAAGGCTTTTTAGACGCGTGCAAACAAATTACTGCGCTTAAGGGAAAGATAGCAAGCACCGGCATTCTTGAAGATGAATAAGCCGCCGGACGGGAGTTTGTCCTAAAATGTCTGTTCTTGGCGTTGACCGTTTGCTTGAGCTGGTGCGCGAGCAAAAGCTCGTTGAGGGGCTGTCGGAGCGCGAGACAACCTCGCCCGAGGGCGCGGGGTTTGACATCCGCGTGGGCGAGGTCTACAAGGCAATTGGCAAGGCCTTCCTTGGCGTGAAGGACCGCCTCACGCCGGAGGCCACGCTTGTTGCAAAGTGGGGCGACCACCGCAGCTTCACGCTCAAGCCCGACGAATTCGTCCTTCTCAAGACAATAGAGTCTTTCAATGTTCCCGACTGGCTTACGATGTACACTTTCCCGCGCAGCACGCTTCACCGCGCGGGCCTGCTGCTCGTGTGCACGCAGACGGCGCCGGGCTATTCCGGCCCGCTTGTCCTCGGCCTTAAAAACCTCGGGGAAAACGACTTTGAAATCGAGCTTGGCGCGCGCATTGCGCACGTGCAGTTCCACGAAATCAGCGGCGAGGGAAGCGCATACCGGGGGCAGTGGCAGGGCGGGCGCGTGACGCACGCGCACTTCGAGAGGCAGGTATGATATGCCGCGAATTCCGTGGAATGCTGCTTATGGCGTCATGCTGCGCGAGGGTCCGAGGGGCCTTCAAGTTTTGTTAGGACGTCGCGAGGGCGGGCGCTTGCATGATCAGTATGACCTTGTCGGAACTAAATTGCGGCAAGACTTGATTACACAAAAAAGGCTTCTGCATATTGTCCGTGAAAGAATGGCGCGGGCATTTACTGCCAAGACGGGTATTAAGGTGGATTACGCCGAACCCCTGCCTGAGATTGTTCGGGAGAACGGAAAGTTCAGGTGTAAGCCATGGTTTATGTTTGGCCCAAGGCTTAAGAAAAAAATTAAAACCCCCTCAGGCTACGGTGAAGCCGACTGGCATGACGTTTCAAGCATTGCCTCAAGAGGAACCGCGGATCGCCAAAAATGGTTTATTGAAGTGAAAGCTGGAAACAAAACTGCGAAGCATGAACTTGCGGAAGGCGTTGGCGAAACAATCCGCCACGCCCAAACGCTGCACCGAAACTATATGTATTACGTTGGAGAGGTTTTGGAGGAAGCGGCTAACGTGAATGAAGAATCGTGGGCCAAGGCGGTCGAAAACAGCGGCGGTAAGCTAAATCATCCTATTTATTGGACGTCGGCTATCTTGGTGGACAAGAACTGGAACGAGTTGGCGCGCGGTTATCGTACCCAGAAAGTAACCGAGGCAGAACATGGCCCTGGCGACGATTCTTACGAAACTGAGCATTGGAAAAATCACGCTGAAGAAACCGCTTTAGAGGTATATCGCCGACAAGCCAGGCGGCGCGGGATTAATGATGCGCAAATAAAGGAAGAACTTATTGGGGCAAGAATGATTATGGTAACCAAGCCGTGCCATGAGCGTTCTCTTGGTACGGGCCGGATTTCATGCGCCGAGCATCTGAAACGCTCGGGCAT
>CAZPDD010000055.1:0-7968 GCA_964585235.1 Microcaldota archaeon
AAGCCGTGGACGAGGATTTTGCGGCTGCCGCAAGCAACGTCGCAACCGTCAAGCGCCCGAATAAACTTGCCAATCTCACCTCCGTCGTAGCTCGCGTCCGCATCAAGCATGACGTACTTGCCGTTTTCACGGATAGGGTATTCGGCCAGGAAAGTCTTGAAAGCCGCGCCCTTGCCCCTGCCTTTCTCGCGAAGCACCACCGCGCCGGCGGCCTTGGCAATTGCAACGGAATTGTCGGTGCTGCCGCCGTCGATTACCACTATGCGCTTGACGCCTTCGGCGTGCAGCTCGCGGAGGACTACCGGCAGGCCCTGCTCCTCGTTCAGCGTTGGCAGTATTGCAACAACGCCGTTTTCCGCATCCGCTCCATTGCTAGCCATTATCTCTCAAACACCTTCATCCCGTGGGAGTCGTAAACAAGCCGCATTCCGCTTGGCATTGCCTGCACCGGCGGCGGGTCGATTGTGCTTACCGCGTAGCACTGTGCCTGCGAAGCGTCAACCTGCGGCTTATGCGAGAAGAATTGGATTACGCGCTCGAAATTCGAGTAGTAACTGGCGCAATTGGCCGCGACGAACTGCGACGCTTCGTAATAGCCCACCTGCTTTTGCGAAGTTCCAAAGGAACGGATGACAAAAGCGCCTGCGGCAAAGTTTGCAAGGACGCAGGCGATGAGGATAGGTTTCCAGAAGCGCCTTAGCCATGGAACGACCACGCCAGATGAAGAGCAAGCGCAAATGCCGGCCAAGATGCTCAGGAAAGGCGCGGCCGGCACGAGGTAACGCAGGAGGCGGAAGTGCAGAAAGCCGTAAAGCTCGAGCGAGATTGCAGACAGGGCGAAAGCGGCAAAAAACAGGAATTGCTTTTCATTTTCCCAGAATTTCCTTATTTCGCGATGACGCAGCACGATGGGTACAATTGCAGCGCCAGCTATGAAGGGCGCGAGCAGCAGGTAACTTGGAACCAAGTCAGGCAATGCAAAACCGCCTTTCACGAACTGCACGTTGGATGAGAAAAACTGCTTCATCAGGCCAAGGCCGTCGCCCGTCAGGGCGTAGCTGTACCAAAGCCACGGGGCGGCAACCGCAAGCAGGGCGGCGCAGCCGAGGACAAACTCCCTGCTTAAGACAATGGTCTTGAGCTTGTCCGTGCGCAGCCAGTAGGCGATTGCGACAAAACCCAGGTAAAGGCCGAAAAAGCGCGTGAGCGTGAGAAGCGAAGCAACGCCGCCAAGCGCAATCAGCCACCGTTTGTCCTCGCCTGCCTTGTAGACAAGCAGCACGCTTGCAAGCAATAGCAAAAAGAACATCGACTCGGAAAGCACTGCCGAGGAGAGGAAGGCGAAAAACGGGCTGCTGCCCAGGAACGCCGCTGCCCAGAAGCCGGCTTCTTCGCCGAAAAACTTTTTCCCAGCGTAGTAGGCGAGGGCGACTGTCAAGACGCCTAGGAAAATGTTGAAGAGGCGCGCGGCAAGCAGGCTTTCGCCGAACAGCCTGAAGACGATTCCGAGCGCAAGGGGAAAGGCTGGAAAGCGGCTGGGCTCGACATTATGCATCAAGTCGCCGGAGGCGAAAGACCGCGCCATGAGCAAGTAAGTGTACTCGTCCATCGCGTGGGCGTTGAAAAACAGCGAAAACGCGCTTAGGGCGAGGAAAGGCAGGAGCGCAAGTCCGAGCTTATGTTCCAAGTGTTTCACTCCTGGTGCTTCCACTCTATGAGCCTGCCTTCGAAGCGCTCCATCGCGTCAAAAATGCGTTTTGAGGAATCGCCTTCGCCGTACGGGTTTGGCTTGCGCCGCATTTCCGCATTGTGGGAAATGACGTAATCAAAAGCCGCCATTATTTCCTTTTCCGACGAGGGGATGGCCATGCGAGTGACGCCTGCCTTGACGCTCTCCGGACGGTCGGTCACGTAACGCAAGGAAGCGCAGGGCACGTGAAGCGCTGCTGCCTCCTCCTGCATGCTGCCCGAGTCGGTTGCGACAAACAGGCTCTTGCTCATCAAATGCATAATGTCGGTATAGCGGGGTATGTCGCTTGCAAGGAAAATGCCTTTGGTCGAACGCACTTTCTCAAGCAGGCCATATTGCGAAAGCGCGACGAAAGTGCCGGGCCGCACGCTCCAAAGCACTTGTATGCCCCGTCCGGCAAGCTTGATTGCCGAGTTTGCAACCGCTTCAAACCGCTGCTTGTGCATCAAGTTCTCGCGGCGGTGGCAGGAAAAGTAAACAAGCTGCTTGCCAAAGTCGATTCCAAGCTTCTCAAAAAAAGCCTTGCTCCCGCCGCGCTCGGCGCCGCGCTTTGCCGCCCACTTGGCCGCGTCGACAACAGTGTTGCCCGTGAGCACGATCCTTTCCTTGGAAAAGCCCTCGTTAAGCAGGTTCTGCACGTTATCCTTGGTTGCGGCAAAGTAAAGGTCGCTGCAGGCGTCAGCCGTGCGCGTGTCAGTCTGCTCGGGAAAAGGCTCGCGCGAGAAAGTGCGCAATCCCGCCTCCACGTGGCCAACCGGAAGAAGGTTCAAATGCGCGCTTAGGGCGCCGGCCATGCACGTGAGCGTGTCGCCGTGCACTAGCACGATGTCGGCGTCCTTTAGCGGCCCGCGGAAGAGTTTGTTCAGGCCCAGCATAATGTGCGCGACAGTTGAGGCGGGGTTTGGCCGCGTTTCAGTGAGTTTGGTCGCGGTTTTTTCAAGCGCCGAGCTTATGCCAAGGCCGAATCGCTCGTCAACTTCGTGCGCGAGCTTGCTTGCGGAAATGCCGATTCTTTTTACTGCGCTTGAATACACCATGTGCCGAGGCGGGAAGGGCAGCTCCATGTCCTCGTAGACGCCTTGGAACAAATGGTAGGGAAAGTGCTGAGCCGCATGCACGAGCACGACTTCGTGGCCGCGCCTGGCGCCTTCCCAGTAGAGTGGCGCCATCTTGATGATGTCAGGCCGCGTGCCGGTCACTACAACTACTTTCAAATAACAACACCCCGATGAGTAACGCTAACGCAACTAAAGCATAAAAAGAATGCTTTAGCCAAAATAAATACCACTCGTTCTGCATGCGCGGCCTTGGTCTAGTGGCAAGATATGAGCTTCCCAAGCTTAGGACGCGGGTCCGATTCCCGCAGGCCGCATTGAGCTTCAAGCTGAGGACGCAAAAAAGCGAAGAACTCAGCCAAAGCCTCAGTCCACGCAAGCCGAATTTTCTTCACAAATAAAAGCACCTTTGCCCATAAACATTCGTGGCCAATTTCATATCCCTGCTGTTGACTGTCGCCGGCTTGGCGGTTTTTGAGATAGTCACGAGCGTCGACAATGCCGTCATCAATGCCGACGTCCTGCGCACAATGTCGGAAAAAGCAAGAAGATGGTTCTTGCTCTGGGGGCTGCTCATCGCCGTTTTTGCAGTCAGGGGCCTTCTTCCGTGGCTGATTGTTTTTGCCTCAAGCCCCTCCCTTGGCTTTTTTGGCTCGCTTACCGCAACCTTCAGCGAGGACCCGGCGGTAATACAGGCAATAGAGTCAACAAAACCCGTCTTGCTGCTTGGCGGGGGGGTCTTCCTGCTGTTCCTCTTCCTCCACTGGCTTTTCCTGGAGAAGAAGGAATATGGCTTGAGAGGCGAGCAGTTTATTCAAAAACACGGCCTGTGGTTTTACACCATCGTGTCGGTTATTCTTGCGCTTATCACGTGGTTCGCGCTGCAAAAACAACCTTTGATGGCGTTTGGCGCGGTAGTCGGATCAACTGCATACTTTATCACGCACGGCTTCAAGCAGAACGCGGAGGAGAAAGAAAAAGAGCTCCTGCACGAGAAAAACCTCTCCGATTGGAGCAAGATACTCTACTTGGAAGCGATAGACACGACTTTTTCCATAGACGGCGTGCTTGGCGCGTTTGCTTTTACGCTCTCGGTGCCACTCATCATCATCGGCAGCGGGATTGGAGCAGTGGTAGTGCGCCAGTTGACCGTAGGAAATATCGAGCGGGTGAAGAAATACAAGTACCTCAAGAACGGCGCGATGTATTCAGTGCTGTTCCTTGGCCTCATCATGGTGCTTGACAGTTTTGGCGCTAAGATACCGGAATGGCTCTCCCCAATTGCAACGTTTGCAACCATAGGGTATTTTTACTACAAGTCAAAAAAAGAATTAGGCGAATAATAAATGAGGAAAATAATCGTCCTGTCTTTCATAACACTTGACGGGGTAATGCAGGCTCCCGGCGGGCCCGAGGAAGACACTTCAGGCGGCTTTGCGTACGGCGGGTGGACCGTACCTTACTTCGACGACTTTGCGGGAAAGGTAATGGCAGAGCAGATGGGCAGGCCGTTTGACCTGCTGCTTGGCAGGAAGACTTATGACATATTTGCTGCCTACTGGCCCAACCACGACAATGATGTGGGCAAACCGCTCAACAAGGCGAAAAAATACGTGGCCTCCCGCTCGCCAATGAAGCTCGGGTGGAGCAACTCAGTCCAGCTAAAAGGCGACGTTGTTGAGGAAATAAGAAAACTCAAAGAGCAGGACGGGCCGGAGCTGCAGGTGTACGGCAGCGGCAATTTCATCCAAACGCTTTTGAAACACGACCTTGTTGACGAGCTTTGGCTAAAAATCTTCCCAATCACGCTTGGGACGGGCAAGCGCCTGTTTGCGCAAGGCACCATCCCCGCAGCCTTTGACCTGCACGAGTTTAAATGCTCGCCCAAGGGAGTGATAATTGCCTCCTACAAGCGCGCAGGCGAAGTCAAAACAGGCTCGTTTCAGTGAAAGGCAAAAGGCCGTTTTTACAATCACGGCTTGGCAGCCGGCCGCGCAAGCGGCTGAATCATCCCCGCGCGGTTGCCTTCCGTGTCGAAAAACGAAATGAACTTCCCTACGCCGGGAATGTCCATCGGCTCGCCAGCCAACTTGCCCCCTTCCTTCACCACTTTTTCCATTGACGCCGCAAGGTTTTCAACCGCAATTACAACCGTAGTGTTTTGGGCAACGTCGGCAGTCTTTTGGTAAAAGCCTCCATTGATGGCGCCGCGCATCTTCGGGCCCACCTCGTCCGACTCGGTAGTCGTCGCAAGCACGTAATTGCCCATGTCATCGCCCATTTGCTTTGTTTCCCAACCGAATGCTTTCTCGTAAAAACCTGCCATGCGCTTTCGGTCTTCAGCAGGCATTTCAAAGTGAACAACAGGATCCATCCTTGCCATAAAACCACCCCGCACAATATTCGATAAGCATTTGGTGGCGGGGGGAATAAAATAATTGTTTCGCACCACCACCCCCTTCCGCCTAGAAGCTTTAAAAGCCAAGGCTGCATTGAGCTAATTTGCAGGGGCGTGAAGTGATGACGAGGAGAAAAAACGGAGTTGAGCGCGAATTTTCGCGCATGTCGCGCGAAGTAATGCGCACACCAAAGCGGCTTGAAAAGGCGGCTGAGAGCGAGGCGAGGCAGCTTTACAAGCACGGCCGCATGCTTGGGCCCGGGCTGATCGCCGGTGCGGCGGACGACGACGCGGGCGGAGTTGCAACCTATTCAATAGTGGGTGCAACTGTCGGCTATGCGCTCAACTGGCTGATGCTCTTAAGCACGCCAATGCTCATCGCCGTGCAGGGGACTTGCGCGCGGCTTGGAAACGTCACGCGAAAAGGCCTTGCCACCCTGATCAAGGAAAGATATGGCAACCACATGGCCTTGTTCGCCGCAGCAGTCCTCGTGATAGCCAACATCGCGACCATCACTGCCGACGTGGCGGGCATGTCGCTTGCAATGGAGCTGTTCACGGGCGTGAAGTGGTATTTCTTCATAATCCCGCTGTGCCTCGCCATCCTATATGTCATCATCTACCGAAACTTCAACACCATACAAAAGGCCCTAATCTACCTCTCGCTCGTTCTCCTCGCCTACGTCGTCACAGGCATTGTTGCTAACCCCAACTGGGGCGAGGTCCTGCGCAGCACCTTCGTGCCCCACGTCGAATTCTCCGTCACATTCATTGCCGCCGCCCTCGGACTGCTTGGCACGACAATCACGCCCTACCTCTTCTTCTGGCAGACGGCAACCGAAGTCGAGGCAAAGCGGACAGAAAAACAGCGCGGCCGCGTTGACTTTGACATCTTTACTGGAATGCTTTACTCGAACATCATCTCATTTTTCATCATCATAAGTTCTGCGGTTGTGCTCTACCCCCGGCTGCAGCAACTCGGCGGCCCCGCAGCACTAAATAATGCTTCCGACCCCGTCCGCTTCATCGCAGGCGCCTTCCACCCGCTTGTGGGGAACTATTCCTTCCTGCTTTTCGCCGCGGGGCTTTTCGCAGCCTCGGTCCTGGCTATTACGGTGATGGCCTCGTCAACCGCCTACGTCGTGTCCGAGACATTCGGCTGGAACCGCGGGCTGAACAAGAAAGTTCGCCAGGCACGCGGGTTTTACGGAGTTATTGTGGCATCAGTTGCAATCGCCGCCGCAATCCTGTTCATCGGCGTCAAGCCAATCAACGCGCTGTACTACTCGCAAGTGCTTTCCGGAATACTCGACCCGATATTGCTCTTGTTCATCGTAAAGCTCGCCACCGACCCAACAGTTATGGGCGAGCACACGCTTGGCAAGTGGTACAAGACAATAATGTGGGCCACAATTGCCGTCATAACGGCATTCGTTGCAATCCTTTTCGCCGGAATCGCCGGCATCATCCCCGGCGGCTGAAAAAACTAGTGGTAGGTGCGCCTTCCTTCCGCTACTTTCGGGTGGGAAAGAAAGACCGCCTCAATGCCGGCTTCTTTTGCCAACTGCCCTGCAAAGTCGTCGGCGTATTCCTCGGCGTAGACTATTCGCCGCACGCCCGCCTGGATTATTGCCTTCATGCACTCACAGCAAGGAGAGGAAGTTGCGTAAAGCACCAGCTCGTCGCGCAGGGAGGCGTGGCGCGCTGCGTTGATGATGGCGTTCATTTCGGCGTGCAGGCACATGCACTGGTGGTGCTTTTCGCAAAAAATTTTGCTTCGCTTGGCAGCCGGGTCCCATTCGCAATGGCGCATCCCGGAGGGAGAGCCGTTATAGCCAAGGGAGACGACAAAGCCGCGGCCGTCCACCAACACCGCGCCCTGTTGCGTGCGCGTGCAAGTGCCTCGCTTGCTGATGACAAGCGCCATCTCTAGGAAAGTCTCGTCCTTGCTCGGACGCGTCAAGTCAGGCTGTTCCATACCGGTTGCCACCACAAGGGAGTTAGGCGCAGGCAACTCTTTTAATACGCGCCTAAAGTAAGTCATAGCGGGCCGACGGTTCCTGCCCAAAACGGGGGGATTGAAAATGAATTTCACTAAACTGACTGCAATCTTAGTTGCCTCTCTTTTGTTCTCACCGCTTGCTTCCGCAATGACGCCCCTAGTGGGCGGGGATACCGATGTGCAGGCGCAAGTGCGCGCGATTTTCGAGTCGGACACGCAGGCGGTAAAGCTTTTGTCAAGCGTGATGGCGAATGAGCGCGTAAACGTCTACGTGCAGGGCAGCGGCACTTACGGCGTCGTGACTTCTGGGGGCAGGATTGCGTCGATGCAGCAAGGTGCGCTTGACAACCCGACGATGAACGTCTATTCCGATGCGGATACGGTCAACGCAATTGCAAACGGCCAGCTATCCGTCGACGCGGCGTTAAGCCAGGGAAAAATCAGGTACGAGGGAGTGGGCTTCATCTCGTCGCTTAAACTTGACTTGGCCTCGTTCGGCTTTGACATCTACTCCTTCTTCAAGGGATTCTTCGGCTAGAGCAAAAAATAGCGGCGAAATTAACTTACGCACAAGATTAGCCATCGACTACAGATTTATGTGGCGGTGAAATTGCCTATTACGTATGAGCGCAATGTATGTCTCGGGGCTGCTCTGGTGAAGACTGTTTACAAATAGGCCGTTACGCAGAGAATGCATTACACCGGGGCTTTTTCTTGAATGCTGGTCTTTCACATGCCTGTCCTTAATTTTGCGGTTCAAGTC
>CAZPDD010000056.1:0-7755 GCA_964585235.1 Microcaldota archaeon
TGGATTACGAAAAAGAACTGCGCGCTGCAGTCAAGGCCGCGAAGGCCGCTGGAAAGTTGCAGATGCGCTATTTTGGGAAAAAAATCTTGCAGCAACCCAAGGGTGCGAAGGATTTGGTGACTGAAGCGGATTTCAAGTGCCAGCGGTTGATTGAAGACATGCTTGCCAAGGAATTTCCGGGCTATGCATTCATGGGAGAAGAATCTGAGGAAAGAAAACTGGAAAGTGGTTTCCAGTGGTTAGTAGACCCCCTTGACGGAACGGCAAATTACTCGATGCAGCTGCCTTGGTTCGGCACGTCAATCGCCCTGGCTGAGGATGGCAAACCCGTACTCGGAGTTGTTTACCAGCCGTTTACCCTAGAGCTCTCCACCGCAGTTGTTGGCCGCGGTTCCTTTCTTAACGGAAAACGCATCTGCGTTTCGCGAAAACCCCTCGAAGAACTGGCAATAGGCTTTTCCGCTTCCCACAAACCCGCTAATACGCGCCGAATTTCCAAGCACCTTCCCCTATTGGCGTCAGCATGCCTCAGATTGCGGTGCATTGGCTCGATTCCTGAAGAAGCTTGTAAAGTGGCATGCGGCCAGTTCGGCGCCTACTACAACCTTTTCAGCTCCCCCTGGGACTTCGCGGCAGCGAAGGTTATTGTCGAGGAAGCGGGGGGCGTTGCAAGCGACGTTCGCGGCAGGCCGTGGAAGCTTGACTCAACCGACATTTTGGTTGCAAACAGCAGGCGAAGCCAGAAGCTGATTGTTGACGCGATTGCAAAGGCGGAAGGATGGAAGCAATGAATGAAGTGCAAAGGCATTTTGCAACGGGCGTTTACGTCGTCGACCGCTCGGGCGGCGAGCCGCGTGTGCTGTTGCTGAAGCACAAGAAAATTCGTTCGTGGCTGCCTCCCGGCGGGCACCTTGAAGAAAACGAGTTGCCTCACGAAGGCGCATTGCGCGAGCTTGAGGAGGAAACGGGCTTGAAAGCCGTGCTTGCCGGGGGCAACGAGCCTGAAAAAATGAAGCCGAACGCCTGGATGCTCCCCTCTCCGCATCACATGCAGCTTGAGGAAATAGAGCCCCGCACGCACTACCACATCGACTTCGTTTACTTTGCAACGCCGCAAGGAAGCACAGAAATAATCGACAACGAAAACCACGGGCAAATCAGATGGTTCACGCAAGACGAACTGATGATAATTCCGGAGGAAGACATTTTCATCGAAGCGCGCAAGTGGGCTCTCGAAGCACTTGAATGGTCGCTGGCAAGCGGCGAAGTGATTTGAAATGGCAATTTGTTCCCCTGCAATGCGCGAATACTTCAATTCGATGAAGGGCGATTTCGACAGGGCGTACGCGGTTGCGACACAGGCTCGGGCGCAGGGCAAGGACCCTGCGATGAACGTGGAAATCGCGCCCGCAAGCGACCTCGCCGCGCGAGTGGAAGGGCTTGTGGGCCCGGCAGGGGTTGCAGAGCGAATCCGCGAGCTTGGAAAAACCCTTGACCGCGAGGCCACCGCATTTGCAATTGCCAAGGAACTCCTGACGGCTGGCGACGGGATTACGGAATCAACCTCAACGGGCGAGAAAATCAAGCGCATCGAACAGGCAGTGCGAACGGGTCTTGCAATCGTGACGGAAGGCGTTGTTTCAGCCCCAATCGAGGGAGTTTCGCGCGTGCAGCTGCGCAAGAATGTGGACGGAAGCGACTACCTGGCGGTTTCATTTGCCGGCCCCATCCGCGGCGCGGGCGGCACTGGCCAGGCCTTTGCCGTCATCATCGCAGACTACTGCAGGCAGGTGGCGCGCGTCGGCGACTACCGGCCGCTTCAGGACGAGGTAGAGCGCTACGTCGAGGAAATCAACTTGTACGCAAGGCGAACTCGCGCCGGCCAGTACGTGCCCACCGAGGATGAGATAAAGCACATTGCGAACCACTGCCCCGTGTGCATCGACGGCGAGCCCAGCGAAAGGTACGAGGTGAGCGCGAAAAAAAACCTGCGCGTCACGGTCGTCGAGGACAAGGGCGTGAGGCAGGACATGCTGCCAAATGCGGTGAGAAGCGGCGTTTGCCTGGTTTTCAGCGAAGGCATTTGCCTCAAGGCCGCAAAAGTCCTGAAAATAACCAAGAAAAACGGGCTTGACTGGCAGTGGGTGGAAAAACTCATCAAGGTAGCCAAGCAAGACGCGCACAAGACCGAGCTGCGTCCAAGCACCAAGTATATGGATGAAATCGTCGCAGGACGGCCGGTTTTCTCCTACCCCATGCGGCCCGGGGGCTTCCGCCTGCGCTACGGCCGCACACCGCTTACCGGTATTGCGGGCAAGGCAATCCACCCTGCGACAATGATAGTGCTTGACAAATTCCCGGCAATAGGCACGCAATTGAAGATAGAACGGCCGGGCAAGGGGTGCGTAGTCACGCCCTGCGCCGAGATTGAGGGGCCTGTCGTGAAACTATTGGGCGGCGACGTAGTTCGCGTTGAAAGCGCAGAGCAGGCAACCGCCCTTGCGCCGCGAGTGGAGGAAGTGCTTTTCGTGGGCGACTTGCTGGTCAATTACGGAGACTTTCTCAAAAGCAACCACATGCTCGTCCCCTGCGGCTACAACGAGGAATGGCACGTCATGGAGCTTGAAAAAGCCGGGGTGAAGAAAACAAGGCAGGAGCTCAACCAAATGAGCTCCTCGGAGGCAATCCGGCTTTCGGAGGAAAAGGGGGTTGCCCTTTCGCCGCGCTTCACTTACTTCTGGTCCGACGTAAGCCCTTCTGCCCTTCGCGATCTTGTTGACTGGCTTTGCAGCGACTCGTGCGAGCTTGAGTACGAGTGGTTTGAGCCCAAGCGACTCGTAGGCGTGGTTACGGCGGCAGGCGGGGCGAAGGCAAAGCGCGTGCTTGAGGAGCTTTGCGTGCCCCATCGCATGGAAGGCGACAGGTTGGTGCTCGACGGCGACGACGCGCTTGCACTGGGCCGGTCGCTTGGCCTTCTTGACAACAAGCAACTGGTAAGCAAGGTTTTTGACGCCGTTTTCAGCATGGAAAAACCATCCCGGCAGATAGTGAACGAAGCAAGCGGGCTGAAGGTAATGGACAAGTCAGGCACGTACGTAGGGGCGAGCATGGGCAGGCCGGAGAAAGCCAAGCCCCGCAAGATGAAGCCGCCGGTGCACTCGCTGTTTCCAGTTGGCCTTCACGGCGGGAAAATCCGCGGCTTTTCACGGGCGCTCAAGACCATTGCTGAAAGCGAGGTAAAGACGCTTGATTTTGAGCTCAACCACCGTATTTGCATCTCCTGCGGCGTGGGCGGCTGGAGCCTTCTTTGCGAAGCCTGCGGTGCCCACACCATCCAGGCGCGCAAATGTTCACAATGCGGAAAGCTTTTTGACGCGGTTGTGGAAAAATGCCAGTGCGGCGGTGCAGGCAGCCTCAACGCCAAGCAGCAGGTGCTTCTGGAACGAGTCTACAAGGCGGCAATCGAGCGCGTGAACGCGAGGCCCGCTGAAGTCAAGGGGGTACAGGGGCTCATTTCCGACGCTAAGACTCCCGAACCCCTTGAGAAGGGAATTCTCCGCGCTTCTAACGATGTGAGCGTCTTCCGCGACGGCACCATCCGCTTTGACGCAACTGAAATCCCCATGACGCACTTCACTTGCGAAATGGCGGGGATTGACGTCGCGCAAGTAAAAAAATTGGGTTATGCCGTTGACGTTGACGGGAAGGAAATCACTTCTGAAAGCCAGTGGATTGAACTCAAGTCCCAGGACTTGATTTTAAACGACGAGGCAGGGGAGTACTTCCTCCGGGTCAGCAAGTTCATTGACGGCCTGCTTGTCAACTACTACGGCCTGCCGGCATATTACAACATGACGGTGCCACGCGACTTGATTGGCGCGCAGGCCATCATACTTGCCCCGCACACAAGCGCGGGAGTGCTCTGCCGCATCATCGGCTTTACCAAGGTGCGTGGCCTTCTCGCCCACCCTTACCTGCACTGCGCAACTCGAAGAAACTGCCTTTCTGCAAAGACAATGGTTTACTACGAGAATGACAGCGAGTCGCACGCTGACGATTTTGAGAAGTTGTTCGAGAAATACGCCTCTGCCTACGGAGTTGAGAACGACCGGGGGGATGAGATAGTGCGGCCGGCGGTTTCCATAAAGGCTTTTGGCAGCGACTTGCAAGGCAACTACCAGGCCAAGGGAGTGAAGCTCTTGATGAGGCGCAAGTACGAAGGTACGATGCTTCGCGTGGTTTGTGAAAACAACCAGGAAATTGAGGCGACGCCAGAACACCGCCTGTGGGTGCTTGAAAAAGGCAGCCTTGTGGAGCGCGCTGCCTGCGAGTTGAAACCGGGCGATGCGCTTGCCGGCTTGACCAAGGTTCCCGCGCTTGAACCAAACAGGCAGGAGGTCAACTTGATCCAACTGTTTAACGAACGCACTGATGCGGAAAACATTACCATCCGCACGAACAGGGAATTCTGCACAAAATTGTTGAAAGAATTCGGCGGAAGGCGCGGCCTCAAAGTAACAATGGGCCTGACCGACCGGCAAATTTCCAACTGGATGCAGAGGGGCAAGTACGCAATTCCCCTGCCTGCCTTCAGGAAAATGCGTGAAAAAATGCCGTGGCTTTCTGACGAGGAGAAGAAGTTTAAAATCGGATTCAAGAGGAATTTTGGGGAAATCAATGCAGTAATACCTGTTGACGAATTGCTTGGGGAATTCTTGGGCCTGTACGTTGCCGAAGGTTGGTGCTGGAAGTCCGACGTGAAAGGAAAGGAGTCTTACCACGTTGGAATCGCGGCAGCTGATGCAGAAGTGAGGGAAAGGGCCAGATACCTTGCCAAGACAATTTTTGGGCAAAAGCCGACGGTCAGCCCAAAGGACGTAATTGTCACCAACAAGCTGCTTTACGAATTTGTTAGGAGCGTTTGCGGGAAAGGCGCTTATGAAAAAGTCGTGCCTGAAGTCATCCTCAACGCAGGGGAAAAAACTGCGTGCGCGTTTCTAAAAGGCTGCTACCAAGGGGACGGGAATGTCAGTGAATGGGAAATAAAGTACACTACCGTTTCCGAAAAGCTTGCCTCGCAGCTTTATTTCCTGTTGACAAAGCTCGGGTTGCTTGCCACTTTTAAGAAGGAAGCAAACAAGCAGATTAAAACCGGATTGGTTTTTGAAAAATACCGTGCAAGGGGTCTGCTCCCCCCTTCCCCAACGCTTTACTACGTGGCATTATACTCGGACGACGCGCGGGCTTTTGCAAGCCGAGTCAGGCTTTATGGCAGGAAGGGGGAACGGCTCAAAAAACTTATTGACGGAAAGCGGGGCAGGCGGCTCATAAGAAAAAACAATGACGTACGGATTGCACGCGTCAAGTCCATTTCGCCATTCCAATACTCCGGCTATGTATACGACTTGGAACTTGACGGGGAAAGCGAACGCATCTTCGCTTGCGGCAGGGGCATGCTGCTTTCGCATAATTGTGACGGCGACGAGGACGCGTTGATGCTGCTGCTTGACGGCCTGCTCAACTTTTCCTACGCTTACCTGCCGGCCTCGCGGGGAGGCAAGATGGATGCCGCGCTCGTGCTGACAACCGAGATGGACCCGCTCGAAGTTGACGACGAGGTGCACGCAATGGACTGCTGCGCGTCTTACCCCCTCGAGTTTTACGAAGCGGCCGGCAAATTCACCCCGCCGGGCGAAATGAAGGCAGTTGAAACCATTCGCGAACGCCTGGGCAAGGAAACGCAGTTCGAGGGAATAAAGTTCACCCACACGGCAACTTTGGCCGGGGCGCCGGTGCAAAGCGAGTACGTGCGCCTGGGCAACATGGCCGAGAAGCTTGACCGCGAGCTTGAACTAATGAAACGCATCCGGGCGGTTGACGCCGCCGGGGCTGCCGAGCGCGTTCTCCTCTCGCACTTTTTCCCCGACATTTACGGCAACTTGAGAAGCTTCGGCCGGCAGTCCTTCCGGTGCGTCGAGTGCAACATGAAGCACCGCAGAGTGCCCCTGCGGGGCAAGTGCTTCCGCTGCGGCGGCAAGCTGCTTCTCACAATCAACCGGGGCGGGGTTGAGAAGTACCTCAAGCTCAGCGCGGAAGTTGCCGACAAGTACGGCCTGCCGAATTACCTCAAGCAACGCTTAGTGCTTTTAGGCAAGGAAATCGCAAGCATCTTCGAGAACGAGCAAATCAAGCAGGTGACGCTCGCGGAGTTCGTGTGAACAGTCTAAGCAGGCGCATGGCAGCCCCAATTCACTTCGGCGGCTTGAGGTCGAGTTCGTAATTTTTTAGCTCGTAAAGGCCGGTCTTGGGGTTCGGCACAGCGCAGTGAACGGTCGTTAGCGTTTCTGGAAAAGCGTAGCGGTCGAAATTATCAGCAGTCAAGTCGCGGTCAACAAACCGGTTTAGCTTCAGCTTGTCGCTAAAGCCAGTGTGCATTGACCCCATTGAAATTCCAACTGGTTCTTTGCCATGCGCCTTCATGCCGCTTGAAGGCAGGACTTCTTTCACCAGGGTGGGTTCGAATGCCTTCAACTTTCGTACGATCACCGAATCCCTGAAAGTCGAGAGGGGAAGACTGTTTAAAAGGGTGTTAGCCCGCCTGATTGCATCACGCCATCCTTTTATTTCGCCGGGCGAATCGATTGCCGCTGTTTGCAGGGTGCCTGCGTGGTAGAAGGGGTTTGTGGAATTTCTGGCGGCAGGCAGCCGAGGCCTGATGAAATCGGCAAGCAAGTCACCAAACACCAGCCCTCCCGCAACCCCAAGGCCAAGCCGGCTCAAAAACGTTCGGCGCAACACGCGCAAGTCAGTGAGGGCTGCTGATGCGCCAGGCCCCCTGCGCCCGCGTCTATTCAATTTGCTTTCATCTTTGAGACGCTCAATATCTTTCCTCTGCGACAAATGCGTCCGTGCTCCCGGAATGCCGCCGAGTGCGGCCGTAATTATCGGAAGCAGGTAACCAAGGGCGACGTGTTTTTTACGCGTTTGCTTTTCTTCCTCGCGGATTTGCTGTTTGTAAGGCCCGTCGAGCATTATTATAACGGGCTTTTCCAAGGCGGCTTGAACCAAGTCCGGCATTAAAAAGAAAGTTCCACGGCGGTCTGAATCGCGAATCAAGTCACCTTTCTCCAAAGCCCGCTCTATTGCGGTGCGTCTTTTAGGGTTGGCATCTAATTTCTCAATGAGCTTGTTCAACTCCTCAACGTTTTGCATTGAGCCGGCCTCGTTAATTTCCTGCGCCCGAGAGTAGTCTTCGGGCCTTATGTAAGCCCCTCCCTCCCACACCACAACTCTTTTTCCCCTATAAACGTCGTGAACTTTCCAAAACCCCCTTCGTACGAGGTCCAAATTTTGGTCCTCGCTGCCAGTAGGATGAAAGCCGAGGCCCACGTGGTAGACAACGTGCCTGGATGGAATCGGTTCGATATTACCCACGAAAACCACTTGCGAGGTATTTGGCAGATTCGATTTATAAAACACTTGTCCTTAACAACTATTGGAAAAGGTGAAGAAGGCGATTTAATGAAGCTCTACGATTTTGCGGAAATGGTCTTCAGGCAGGAGGCGGAGGGGAAGAAAGTCGCGCGCCTGTTCATCGGCGAGTCGGAAGCTCCCACGCCCAAAGAAGTTGTCGATGAAGGCGTCAGGGCGCTGCGCGCGGGGAGGACGCGCTATGCAAGCGCGCAGGGCGAGCCGGACTTGCGAGAGGCAATTGCCAAGCGCCACGGCGTTGCGCCCGAAAACATTGCCGTAACA
>CAZPDD010000057.1:0-7728 GCA_964585235.1 Microcaldota archaeon
CACGTCAACTACTTTGCAAACTGCTGCTTCAAGCAGCACGACCACCACCTTGCAGCCCGGCGCTTCAACAACTACGACAACAACCGGAACTCAAGGGGCTGCAACAACCCCCCCTGGCCAACAAGCCCCTGCTGCGCCGCAACAAAATGCGCCTCAAACAACCGTTGCCAACGCAAAGCCGGAATCACTTTACTACACGCTTTGCGAGGAATACTTCTGCTCCAAAGACCAGGTGCTTTCGTCATTCGCCTCCGTAAGCCGCGGGTATTATGAAATCATCCAGGACGTGCGCGACAATGCAAAGACCGGCGGCATTTCAGGCAACTCGCCTGAGAACACCGTCAATGAGTTGAATGCACTTGACCAGTTGAGCAAGCAGTACGGCGGCGTCATCCGCAGGGCTTTTGTCGTGCAAAAGGCAGGTGGCGACAAAATTTCCGATGAAGAAGTGAGAAAGGCAGTAACCGGTGCTTTTGCCGGAGAAAGCTGGGCACCTGGGACTTCCGCAAGCAACGTACAGTCGCAGGGAGTGTCGCAGATGGACTCGTGCGGCGTCTACTTGGTGCAGGCGGAGTTCAAGATGCAGGGGCTTGGCTTCTTGTCGGTAAAGAAGGCCGAGGACGCGCTGCAACAGACGCAGCTTTCATTCCGCGTGCTAAAGCAAAAGGATGCGGGCTGTCCTGAAAACCTTGCAAACGGCGCGCTGTTGATGGGCCCGCCCGCCAGGGACGCCAAGACCGGCGCGCTTACCAACACGGACATTTGGACTGGACGGCGGGTTGTTGACTGGACTTCATTTTCCTCAAACGAACTATACCGCGCGAAGAAGCTCTTAAGCCCCCTTGAGCGGTGGAAGGAAGCGCGTGCTGCGCAGGCGAACAACATCGGCGGCACTGCACTGGCTGCCCTTTCGTTCCCGTCAGTGCTTGCGCTCGGGCCTTACGGCGAGGAGTACAATCTGAAGGACGCGGTGATTGCCAAGAACATGTACCGACAAATGTTCAGGAGCGAACCCGGCCGAGTGCCGGCAATCAAGGCCGTTTCCTACAACGACGCGGGCTACTGCGCTGCAAACGGCTTTCGGCAGCTTGGCACAGTCAGCGTTGCGGCAGGGGCGGGAACTGCATTGGTGGCGGGAGTCACTGGACTTTTGGGCGTCACAGGCAATCCCTTCGCCGCAGGCACGGGCATTGGGACTGTTGCAGCCGGCATATTTGCGCAAGGAACCACCCGCGCACTCACTTCCTGCGCAGTTTTCGGAGCGCCAATCGGAGTTGGGGCGGGTGTTGTGAGCGCAAACGCGGGTGCGGGAGTGTGCGAAGGATTCAACGCGTGCATCTTCACGGCAATTGCAAGCGGCTTTACTGGCGGCGGGACCGCGCCTAAGAGTGGTGTGGGAACGCTCGGTGCGTTGAAGAACGCAGGGGAATCCGCAGGTTCAGTCATCAAGGAACAGGCCGTCGGCTCGCGCCTTCTTGGCTCGACTTTATTCGGCCTAGGGTTTGGTGCTGCGACGGGCCTGAGTGCTAACGCCGGCCAGAACACTGGTGCGAAGGCGGCCCTAGGCGCAGTGCCGACTTTCTACCTTGGCTCCAGGGCGCAAAACAGGATAGCAACCGCTACGAGGATAGACCCCGTTGAGTTCACAAACGCGCTTAAGGCGAAGAACCTGGTTTCGGGAAGCATTGGAGAGGCGGAAGCGACAAAACTGATGAACGCATATGTAGAATTGCTGCGGCAAGGAAAACCGCCTGGAGCCGCCACTTTTGAAGAGGCGATAAGCACTGGTGGAGTTGATGTTACACAATTCAGTATTGCAGGAGTACCGCCTACGCAACGTGAACTTGCGCAGGAAGTGCAAAAGGCCGTGAAGGGAACGCGCTTGGGCAACATTGAGGAAATCTATGCCGACGGGATTGCCAACAGCGTGCTGAAACAATTTGACAAGGAGCTCAAACTCAAGGGCAAAATTAGGGTAAGCTATGACTACCCGCCGGCCTACAAGGCGCTTGCGGCCGACGTGAAAAAACGCATTCTTGCAGGCGACAGCGCCGAAGTTGCGATTAAGGAAGCTTTTGCCAAAGCGGGCGGCGAAATTGCCTCGAACAAGCAGTTGCTCAAGCTTGTACTCAGCGATTCGGACAGGGCGGGTTATGAGACGGCAACTGCGGCCATGAGCGCCAAGGGGCTTGAGGCACAAAAGGATATGCAGGCTGCCAACCTGCCAGGAGACTTACATAATACTGCGGAAAAAGTCGCTTCGGCGGAGACGCAAGGGGAGATAACCCGGGAATTAACCGGGCTTGACCCTGTCAAAATAAGGGCGGAAGGCGGCGATTTTGCGAAATTCGCTGACGTGGTGGATAAGAAGAAGGCAGGCCTTGCAGCCAGAACCACCATTGGACGGGTCAGACCAGCAGGGGTAACGCCGGAAAAGTTCAAAAAATTCCTAGAATATGCCGAAAAAACAGTCTTCGAAAATGGAGAAACTGCTTCTGATGTGATTGCTGGCTTGAAAGCAACCGGCGGCGACGGCGTTGAATTCAACAATATACTTATCGGCCTAGGAGCCGACCAAGCCGCCCAAGAAGCAACCGTTCAAAATTACATCAATGCAATTAGAGAAGAACGACAAGCCATTGCGGACTTCAAATCAATCACGGGCGCGCTGCGACTTGTGGACGAAGGGAAGATAACGTCGCTTTCAAACAAGGTTCGGGACGGGACCGCGACAAGTGTCGACATAACGGCCCGTAACGCTGAACTGGACAGGCTCGAAAAGTTTGGCGGCACGCAAGGCGCAGCAGCCAAGGTGAAGTTTGAGGAAATGAAAACGGCGCGGCAAAACGCCTTGAATGACATTGGCGCGGGAACTCCCGCTGAAGCGGAGAAGCTCTTGCTTGCGCAGACTGAGGGCGCCACTACCGCCAAGATTTTGGACACTGCGGCAAAGCAGCAGGAGGCAAGGCCGCTACGGGGCGTCTTCGCGCTGCGCGACCCTGCAGTCAGGCAAGTGTTCCTCAAGAGGATTCCGATTACGCTGGGCCAGCTGTTCCTCACGCTATTGTTCCACGTTGACGTTTCGCCCACCCACGCGGAAATGCAGCCTGGCACCAACTCGCTAGTTGCGTCCAATTACGAGCACATTACCCACAGGATTGGCACGAACTACATCGCTTCAATGCACGAGTATTGCGTGAAAAAGCCGGACGGCTCGTGCGAAACCGCATATCCGCTCGAGGGGGATGCGAACTGCAGCCCGGACAACGGCTTTGCAGCCTGCGCGGACTTGAAGGCAAAAGGCGCGGGCAGGTACGGCGTGCTTGCGGTAGTCAACGACAGGGTCGAGGCGAATGGCGCAGCGTCGGTAAACCAGCAGAGTGAAAACAAGGCCGGGACTGTTGACTTGGGTGCGGTCAATGACGCAACCGGCGAGCTTTCGAAAGCATCTGCTGGTTCAAGCGAGGAACAGCAGGCGGAGCTGGCAGTAGGCACGCGGTCGGGCACTTTCCTCTCCTCCATCTTCGACCCGGACTTCCAGCCACTCAAGTCCGACTTTGGAAAACTCAAGATAATGGGCAGCGCAACGCAGAAGGGCGGGTGAGTCTCAAATGGCGAATGCACAAAAGGAAAGGAAAACACGGGCGAACTGGCCGCTTGCCATCGGCATCTTCCTGGTAATTGCAGCCTTAGCCTATGTCGTCGCGGCGACGCCGTTCGGAATACCGGCAAGGCAGGCGCTTGGGATGCGGACGCCGCTTGAGGTGACAGGTAGGGAATTCGCCAAGGAATACGCGAACAATTTCATTACTTACACCGACCCTGACTACGGGTTTTCATTTGACTACCCAATTGGCTACGAAGTGGCGCAAGGCACGGGCGGGGACGCCAAGGTATTTATCACGGCATCTGCGCCGGAAGGGGACACCGAGTCTTTCATCGCAAACGTGGCGCCAGGCCAGTTCACTGACGCGGACTTCAACGAACTGAAGGACGCTTACGACCCGCAGTACGTCACGCTTGCAAAGCAGACGCAAATCAATGGCAGGCGGGCCTTCCTGCTTTACGTCAACGGCCCTGACGAGCTTACCGGCGCCAATTTCTTAATGAGGCAGGCGGGAATTGCCTGCACCGCCCCGGATGGCAGCGGATACACTGCGATTTTCACTGCAATGGTGCCGGAGACGCTTGGCGCCGAGACTGCAACTGCCGATTACATGATTTCCACCCTGAAATGCTGATTGAGGAAAAACAAATGACCATATTGTACGCAAAAGTCCACGAACGCTTTTACAAGGGCGAGAAGCGCCACGTCCTAGCCGCGTGCGACGCCGGCCTCTTGGGTAAAGTGCTTGAGGGACGCGGGGGCGTGCAGCTTGACCTGCGTACCTACCGGCATTTCTACCAGGGCGAGAAGGTAAGCGAAAAAGAGCTGCAGGCGCTGCTTGCGGATGCGGAGAACATCAACCTCGTTGGCGAGAATACAATCAACGCTGCGAGCAAGGTGCTGCCCCTCTCGCTAAAAGACGCCAAGGTAATCGGCGGCGCGCCGCACCTGCAGTTCTACAAGCTTTGATGCAAAAAGGAAAATGAATAGAAAACTTATCGGAAAGGATGTTTTCGGCATTTCGAAAAAGAAAACACGAAAAACAATAGACGAGTCACTTCAAGAAGTGGGATCGCGAACTCGACTCGCGCCATTGAAGCTCTTTTTGTGAAAGCGTTTTACTCCGGCAATATGGGCGGCCTCTCGTCGGTCACGCCGCTAGCATAGGCGTTGAACTTGTAGGCGTAGTCAAAATAGGTTGTCAGGAAGCCGGACATGCTCACGCTGCGCAGGCCGCGCACTAGTATCGAAAGCCAGTTGACAATGCGTGCGAAAAAGGCGAGGAACCTCAGGATGGCAAAAACAATTGCCAGGGGGATTGAATAAAATATGCGGACTAGAAGCTCAAGCCGGGGAGAGACCTGCTTAGTCCCCCTCACTCCTGTCGAAACGGTCTTCAAAACAAACACCCCGAATGGTTTAGCCAGCCTGCGTATTTAAAAGTATTTAAGCCCTGCCGCAGTAAAGCAGTGCGTGAACAAGTGGTTCGTCGTCGGCCTCCTAACCTTCGCGGTGGTGGTAATCGCTTACGCCGGCTTTTTCGTGGCGGGGGTGGCGCCCCCTGACGCGCCAGTTTTCTACCACTACCGGCTAAAGCCGCTTGCAAACGGCCTTGCCGCCGCAGACCTGCTCAGCCTCCTGTTGGCATACGTGTTCGTCTTCATCGGCTCGTCCCTCTTCTTCGGCCTTGGCACGCCGTTTGCCCTTGGGCTTGAGGCCGCGAAGTACTCGTCGCTTTTCCTTTCCGGCCGCACGCTGCCTTTCGATGCGGTTTTCGCGATTCCGGCGTTGATTGCGGCATATTCTGCAAACCTGCTTAACGAGGGGGTGCTTGAGGACTATGAGCATAGCGGAACAGTGTTCAAGAACGTCGAGCTTTCAGTAGTGCTTCTACTCGCCGGCCTGGCGATGCTCGTGGCCCTTTACTTCGTCCGGGCGGCCCTCGTCGGTTAACGCAAATGCTTTAAAGCGACAATTGCCTGCTGTTGCTATGCTCTTGCCTGCGCTGGCACTGGCGTCTTTCTTCACCGACCCCTTGGGAGCTTTTGAGGAAATAGGCTTCGTCGTGCGCGTCATGGCTTTTGTCTACATACTGTTTTGGCTTTACGCCACTTTCCAGGACAACCAAATCCTCTTCGGCTTTACCACCCTCGTCGCGGCTTACTCCGTGCTCTTCTATTCGCCCGTCATCATAGTGCTGGCGGCGGTTGTCCTTCTCATGGTCAATGGAATGTTCCTCCAGCAGGCGGTGATGTTCGGCCTGTTCCCGTCGCTCAGCCGCGACCAGATGGGAAACCCAGTTGACTACGGCCACCAGGAGGAGATGATGCGCGCGCAAAACCTGCAGACGCGGCTTGAGGCGGGCGCCCGTTTGAGCGATCAGGAAATGCAGTTCATGGCCGGGGTCCAGCATCGCCAGGCGCTTGCCAACGCGCAGGTGCAGCAGTTCATGGGCGAGGATGCCGCCGCAGGGGCGCCGGCGCAAGGCTTCAATGCTGGCGGGATGTACCAGCAAAACACTCAGAACAACATGCTTGCGGGTATGCGCAGAATGCGTTGAAAAGGGTGTTTGAAAAATATGGGTTTTTTTGACGACGCGGAATTCTTTCTCGACATTGTCAAGTGGCTCATACTGCTTTACATGGCCTACTATCTGTACAACTGGGCGCGCGACAAGCTCGTCTTCTCCCCAACCCTCACATTCATAGTGGCAGCTGTTCTGATTTACTTCCTCGTAATCGAACACCCGTTCATCGGCGCGCTCGGCATTTTCGGGTGGATTCTGCTTACAAGCGGGTTGATTTACATCGTCGGCATGTTCGCGCCCGGAGTCTACGCGTTCATCCACAGGAGGTAGAAATTGAAATGAGAGAAAGAATAGGCAATTTCCTGAAAAGCTACAAGCAGACGCACTTCAGCCGAAGCTTCTGGGTAAGCCCCAAGTGGAGGCTTTTCATCGTCCTTGCAGTGATGGCGACGATGCTGCTTACAAAGGACTATTTGGAGAACAAGTACCTTGCGGAGTTTGACCAAAACCCGCTTGCCTACGCGGTTCTTGACAAGTCCATCTACTGGTTCGGCGTCGGCATAGTCGTGGGCGCTGCGGCGATTTTCCTCATGTTTGAGGGCGAGTTCGCAATCGGCGTGTGGCGGCACGCGAGGCGCGTGGAAGAAGAGGCGGTTGGCGAAATCAGCGGCGGCGCAATGCAAAGGGCGGTTGCAAAAGAAGCCCGGCAGAAGAGGGCAGGACGGGCTGTTGCCAGGAAGAGAAGGAAATAAGCGCGCTACTGCCCAGCTAATTTTTCAGGCGCCGAGCGAAAGGACGATTGCGCCTACAACCACCGCGCCTAGAAAGCCTACGGTGAACCATTCCTCCATCTTGCCGAACCACAGGATTAACAGCACGCCGCCGGCAACTCCAAGCGCGATGCTGCCGGTGCCGATGAGGGGATAGACTATGTGTTCAATCGGAAGCAAAAGCAGCTGGCCCGCGCCGTTAATCAGCCAATAGCCGCCGTAGCTCGCGTTGCCGCCTGCGAAGATGGCGAGGGAGGAAAGCAAGATGGCAAAGAAAGCCCACTCCTCGGTCTGGAACTCGGGAAATATTGCCATTTTTACGCACCAAGCATTATTGCAATCAAACCTACTATTGCAGCCGCGAGGAAGGCGCGGGTGAAAAGCGACTCGATGCCCTTGATGTAGATGAAAAAGCCGACGACGGCGACAATCGCAAGCAGGGCGTTGCCCGTGCTCAAAAGCGGGTAGATGAAGAGAGTGCGCGGGAGGGCCAAGAACTGGCCTGCCGAGTAGATGAGCCAGTGGTCACTAAACGAGTTCAAGCCTCCAAGGAATATGCCGAGGGCAGCGAAAATTATTGCGAAGAACGCCCATTCCTCGGGTTCGTAAGAAGGGAATATCGCCATTTTTTCAACCCATCCTGCATTCAAATTAAGTTACTACTATAATGCAGTTACGAGTATTTAAAGGTTAGGCAGCAGAAGTTGCTTCGGCAAACGACGAAAAGGCGCGATTGGATGCTAATCGCGCCCGGCGGCTGGGAGGGAAGAAAGAGTATTAAAGCGCCCCAACGAAAAGAATTCGCTGGTTTGGATGGCAGAGTT
>CAZPDD010000058.1:0-7685 GCA_964585235.1 Microcaldota archaeon
CGAGGGTGACGTAAACTGTTGAATCCCACGCCTTACCGCCGGCTTTTGACAAGGCCAAGGCTTCTACGTGCGGGACTCCAGTGGTCGTGGGCGCAGTTTCCGCAATTATCCGGCCTCCTTTTACGATGACGCAACCAACAAGCGGCCTGAAGGCGACTTTCCCCTCGCCTTTAGCCGCAAGCCCAAGCGCGCGGCGCATGAAAAATTCGTCTTGTTGCCTGTTCACTTAACCACTGGAATCAGGTGATGGAGTTTCTTCCTCTTGGTGGCAAGGTATTTGCGGTTGTGCTCGTTCGGCTTGATAACAAGTGGGATGCGTTGGCTGATTTGCACCCCGTGCTCTTTCAAGTCGCTTATTTTCAGCGGGTTGTTAGTCAACAGCCGCACGCTCTTGACCCCGAGCGACTTGAGTATTTCCGCCGCAGGAAGGTAGTCGCGGCTGTCCGCAGCTTCCCCAATCGCCTTGTTCGCCTCGACCGTATCAAGCCCCATCTCGTCCTGCAGGCGGTAGGCAAGAACTTTTTTGGTCAAGCCGATGCCCCTGCCTTCCTGGCGCAGGTAGATGAGCACGCCGCCCTCGCGGCCTATCAGCCTCATCGATTCCTTGAGCTGCGGGCCGCAGTCGCACCGCAGGCTGGCGAGCACGTCGCCGGTGAAGCACTCGCTGTGCACGCGTACAAGTACGTTTTTCCTGCCTTTCACCCCGCCTTTTACGAGGGCCACGTGCTCGCCGCCGTTGTTGAAGACCATTACCCTGAATTCGCCGTTAACAGTAGGCAGCTTGGCGCAGACGGTCCTGCAGTCAATCGTTTCCAAAACCCCCCACGTCCCCCGGCCTAGTTGCCGACCGCCATTTTCACGGCTGCCGACACGCTTCTTTCCGCGTATTCCATTGACCGCGACTTTGCTTGCTTCCACGATGCGCCCGGCCCGATTACCCCGAGGCCGACTGGCTTTCCAAACTCAAGCGACAGCACGGTGTATGCGCGTGCGGAGGTCCGGGCAATGAGCTCGTCGTGCCTCGTCCCGCCCTTCACCACCGCGCCCAACACCACTACCGCGTCAACGCTTTTCTTCCTTAGCATTCTTTTTACCGCAAGGGGCGATTCAAAAACACCCGGGACTTTCGCCACTTCGGCCACTTCCGCGCCGATTTTTGCCGCATGGCCAAGCGCGCGGGCGAGCATTGGCCGCGTTATTTCCCAATTGAATTCGCAGACGACTATTCCCAGCCGGATTTTTCTAGCCATTCACTTCACCTTCAGCCGGCCAACGTGTCCCCTGCCTTGGCGCAGCCCCATTCCGGCCTGCCTGACAAGCTCTTGCGGCATGGCCGCGAGCAGGTATGCGTTGACTGCATGCTTTCTGGCGCGGTCAAGCGCCATTTCGCAAAGCTCCTTTGCGTCCTTCGACTCGCTTTCGTGGATGAACGCCTCGACTATGTGCTTGTTCGCCATCAGCTTTGCCCACTGTATCCCAAGCGACGCCTCGTGCGCACACTGCGCGTCTATTTTTGCCCCGCCAACCCATCCAAGGGCAAGGCAGGAGTCGCACCCCGCGTCCAGCAGCCGCTTGCACTCGACGGCGAGGTCCTTGATGCCGGGCACCGTCCTGCGCCTGACATTAACCGGCAGCTTGCCCAGCTCGTCAAGCGCTGCAGAGGCCATGTCGACGCGCGCGAATGTGGTGTCGACTACGCCAATTGTTTTTCGCATGTACCCACGTATGCCTTAAGCCGCCAACGCTTTTATTCCTACGCGAAAGCGCGTAGTTACTCAAATTTGCGTAGGGCTGAAAAGATTCCTGCCACTGCCGGGCCGGGCGACGAGGTGCTCGCCGTCAAAGACCTGCCTGCCGCGCAGGAAAACGGCCCTGATGCGGCCCGCAAGGCGCATGCCGGCAAACGGGCTCCATCCGCACTTGGTGTAAAGCGCGTCCTCCTCAACAACCGTCTCCTCCCTGAGGCTTACCAGCACGAAGTCCGCGTCCTTTCCCTTCCCCACCCCGCCCTTGTGGCGCAGGCCGAACTTCAAGGCGGGGTTGTAGCTGCATAGCTCGGCTATTTTTTCAAGCGCCATTTTCTTTTTCGAGCAAGCATCAAGCAAAAGCGGCAGCATCGTCTCAAGCCCGGGCACGCCGCTTGGCGCCTCCCAATATCCCCGCTCTTTTTCCTTCCTTTCGTGGGGCGCGTGGTCTGTTGCGATGCAGTCGATTGTGCCGTCAGCAATCCCGCGCCACAGGGCCTCGACGTCCGCCTGCGACCTAAGTGGCGGATTGACCTTGGAAAAATTACCCAATTTTTCAGTTGCCTCCTCATTGAGGAACAGATGATGGGGTGTTGCTTCGCAAGTCACGTTGACCCCGCGGCTCCGCGCCTGCCTCACAAGCTCAAGCTCGCCTGCGGTGCTTGCGTGGCAGACGTGCAAATGGCATCGCGTCTTAAGAGCAAGCGCAATTGCCTTACTAACCGCCTTCGCGGCCGCTTCGGGAGGCCTCACTGAGTTGTGCACTTGCGCGGTTGCATAGGGCCCGAGTTTTTTCCCAATTTCCTCTTCGTTGTGTGAAACAATTGCCGCGTCCTCAGCGTGCACGAGGACCGGCTTTGGAAAGCGGAAGTGCTCTTCAAGCCCCTCGTCGCCAAGGGCAGTTGCAAAGCTTGTTGCGCCAAGGAAGATTTTCTTTCCCGCCACGCTTTTCTCAACCAGCCTGGATTCTGCGGCGTTGCCTGCTGTTGCCCCAAAATGCAAAGCATAGTCGCAGGCCGCCTTGCTTTGCGCAATTTTCGCCTTTTCTTCAAGCGCCCGTGCGCTGGTTGTCGGCGGAATAGTGTTCGGCATGTCCATCACGGTGGTGACTCCGCCTGCAAGCGCGGCGGTCGTGCCTGTGAAAAAGTCTTCCTTGCCGTCCAAGCCAGGTGGGTCTCGCAGGTGCACGTGGCAGTCAACCAGGCCCGGCAGGAGGAAGAGGCCCGTTGCGTCAAGCACCGATTCGCCCTGCGTAATGACGCTCGCTCCCGCTTGCGAGATTATCCCCGTGTATTCGTCGAACCTCACCTGCCATTCGCGCACGAAATCAGGGTAAACTATTTTGGCGCCCTTGATGATCAATTTTCCTTCCTCCCCCCAAACCTCCGTTTGGCGTTCTTCCGAAATTATTCTAGTGCATCGCGTGGTTTAAAATCCCAGTTTGCAATAACGCTTTGCGTGGACTTTTTCCGGCCTGCCTTGCTTGCGCTTTTGGCTTGCCTTGTCCTTTCATCCCACGCCGCCGGGCTTTCCAATGCCGATGCAAGCGCGTTTTTCGCCCCGGGAGAGAAGCTTTCCGACACGACTTCCATTACGGTTGACGGCCGGGCTTTCACGGCCGCACAGGGCTCGGCGGGTTCGCTGTTTTTTTTCGACGACCAGTCGGCCCTGGTGGAGGACGTGACGATGCTTGAGGCGCTGGCGCAGTCGCTTTCCCTCGCCAAAGCAACTGGTGGCAACGGGCTTGAGGCGGCCTCCTCGTTCAATGCCTCCCTTACGTCGTGCAAACGCGCCTATTCGGACTTCGCAACCGACGCGCATTTCTGCCTCGAGCAGACGTACTTGAAGTACCGCTGCGGATTCCTCTGGCAGACCGGGCTGTCGGAAGGCATTCTCCCCTTTTCCATAACCGATGCAAAAAAACACATCACGACCTCTTTTTCCTTCCTTGACGCCGCCGTGGCCGCCCTCCAACGCCAGCTCGTTTCGACAGTGCGTTCCGACTCCGAGGTGTCGGGATTGCTTTCATTGATGGGCGATTCGCTTTCCGATTTTGGCGAGTGGCATTCCAAAATGGTTTCTTACGCGCCCTTCGCTTCCGACGGCCGGCTTTCCGACTGCAAATTGTCTTCCTCGGACTTGCAGGCCCTGAGGTCGTCCCTTTCGGCCCAACACCCTGACAAGGTCGCCCTGCTTTCATCGGCCAAAAATTCCTTGGCCGCAGCCCGCGCGTCGCCTGATTTTAACCGCAAGACTTCCGGCATGAGGCAGGCGCAATACCAGCTATTGGCACTGCAAACCAGCAAGGAGTTTTCCAACGTCCGCGGGCTTACCCCCGCATTTCTTTTCGACGACTACACCCGCATCTCTAATGCACTGGCCGCACTTGAACTCAACTCGTCCGGCGCCAACTTCGCTGCTTACGATTCGGCTCTTACTGAATCACGCCTGCGCCTTGAGCTGGTGCGTTCATCAATCCCCCCTTACGCCCTTGCCGCCCGCTCGATGCAAAACGCCTCGCTTTTGCTCGCGTCCTATCCCAACTCGTCGTCAGAGTACGCGGCTTACTCGCAGGAGCAGGAGTCGCTGTCCGTCCGGCTGTCTTCCCTCGAGGATAAGATGAGTTCCGGCAAGCCCGCTGCAGCCGAGGCTCAGGCACTCGCTGCGGATGCCGCCGGCTTTTACTCAAGAGTTTCACGGCCCGGCGCAGCCGGAGCGCAAAGTGCGTTCCAACTAACGGGATTCACTGCGTTGCTTTTGGGCGCCGTTGCAGTTGCAATGCTCGTCCTTGCGGCATTCTTTCTGAAGCGCACTTTAGGAAAAGGGGAGTCCAAGGGATTGTTTGCGGGCAAGGGTGGGGTGAAGTTCGCGGGCCGAAGCCATAAGCCTACGGGCCAAAGCCGCAAGGTTCCCCGTAACAAAGCCCGCAAGTGATTATTCCCGCGTATGGCGTAATCGCATGCGGTCCCATTGCGATTCGTATTGCTTCAATATACCGCATCGCAGGTGCGCTGGCAACTCCCGCGTCTCTCGCACCGACAAAAACTGCGATATTACTAGAACAAGTCGTCGTGGATTTTACGAGGAGACTTCTACGAAATGACTTTGAGCTTGCCTATTGCATCGCGTGCAGCCGAATAGCCCTTGCGTTCAAGCAGATCGCCAAGTTCCGATTCAATGCGGCCGAAAACTTGCGGTCCTTCGTTGTAAAGGGCGGTTCCAACCTGCACCGCGGAAGCTCCGCAAAGCAGGTGTTCAAATGCGTCGATCCCCGTATATACGCCTCCGCATCCCTTTATCGGGATTTTTCCTCCAAGAATGTTATAGAAACTCCAGATGTTGCCAAGCGCGACCGGTTTGATGTACCTGCCCCCTAAGCCGCCCAAGCCCTTCTTCGGCTTTATGACTGCCGTCTCTTTTTCCGAGTCAACGAAAAGTGCGTTTCCAACGGAGTTTATGAGCGTGATGAACTCGACTTTGTGCCTCAGCAGCAGCCGGGCCATTTCCTCCTGGTGTGCGATTTCCAAATATGGCGGTAGTTTGCAGCCAAGTGGTACGCGAATTTCCGGACGCACTGCAGAAAGGATTTCTTCGCAGTATCCGAAGTCATATCCCGCCTGTGGCTTGCCGGCGACGTTCGGGCAGGAAAGGTTGAGTTCTATCGCGTCCGAGCCGGCGGACTGCATAGCCTTAGACATAGTCACGTACTCGCTTGCAGAAAATCCCGCAATGCTTGCAATAACCGGCTTGCCGAAGCGCTTGAGTTTAGGTACCATTTGTTCGTACTCGTGATAGCCGAGGTTCGGCAGCCCCATCGAGTTTATGCTTCCAAAATCGTCTGCGTAATAGCGCGGTTCGGGGTTTCCTTGCCTTGGTTCGATTGTAGTTGACTTGACTACTATTGCGGAAGACCTGCTCCCGCCAATTGCCGCAAGCTCTTCAAAAGTAACGTCGCGCGGTCCTGACGCGTTCATTAAGACCGTTTCAATCTTCAAGCCGGCGATTTCAGAGGTCAGGTCAACGGCCAACTAGTTCCACCGGATTATTTTTAGCTGGAAAGCAATTAAATAAGCGCCGGCCGCGTAAGGCTTTTCGTGTGGATTGCCGAATTCAAGGTTTGGCATGCCGGAAGCACGGTGCTCGAGGCCTCGCGGGGACTTGACGCCGCCTGCGCATCCGTTTACCTAAACCTAGTCCACCACAAGGGCAGGGACTTTGTCGAGAAAGTGATGGTCATCAGCGGCAGGGACGAGAAAAAACTCGTTGCTGCCGTGCTTGCAGACAAGCGCCTGCGCATAAACCACGTTGAAGGCAACCAGGTTTTTTACGAAAACACGTCGGCCGGCTTGTTTCACTCGCACATTTTCAATTCCAAGGTATTTTTCGTCAAGCCCTTTGTCATCAAAGGAGGCTTTGAGTACTGGACTGTTGCCAGCTGGGACAAGCGCGAGTTGCTTGATTTGAAAAGGAGAATAGCCCGACTGAAGGGCAAGGCGACAATACAGCTTCTCAGCGTGAAAAAAGCGCCAGTTAACATCTTCCTGCCGGCGCTTTTCACCCAGCTTACGGCCAAGCAGCTTGGTGCTTTTGTAAAGGCGGTTGACCACGGCTATTACACGATTCCGCGCAAAGTTTCGCTAGAGCAGCTCTCCCAAAAACTCGGCGTCGCAAGGACGACCTTGCGCGAGCGGCTGCGCAAGGCCGAGAGCAAGCTCCTGCCCCAACTTGCAAAAAACATCCTCGCCGAGCCCGCGTTGAGGACGTTGAAATAAAACCGCCACATGGCGGCAGCAAGCCCTTAAGGCAGGCAGGCGCGCCCTTTGCAATTAATATACGCCGCAAGGCATTTCCATATACCGGGGCGTTTTCGATTGAAGTGGTTCTTGCTTGAGGAAATCCAGCGCTGCACGTGGCTGATGACCGTCTTTCCAATTGGCGGATGGACTGACTTGCGCCGCTATGGCGTGGAAAAAACCGCCGGCTATTCGGTAATCGAGCACGAGCGCGGGACGGAACGCATCTATTTCGTGCGCGAGCGCATGGATGCCTCAAGCGCGTACGTGCTGCAAAAGCTGCTTGCGCACCCCAGTTGGGCGGAGGAAATAAACGCGCGGCTTTTCCGGCTTAACAAGGAGTTTTTCGATTTCGACGAGTCGCTTAGGCAAAAGGACGTTTCCTCATTTTCCGATTCCCAGCTCTCCTCTGCCTTCGCCGCGCACGCGAAACTCCAGCGCGAGAGCCACGAAATAGGCATGGTGTGGAACACCCTTGAGTTTGACAAGCCCCTGCTTTCAAACTACCTGCTTGATTACCTCAAGGCCAGGGTTTCGGCAACCGGTGCCGCCGTCAAGGCGCCCGAGGCTTTCAGCATCCTGACCACGCCATTGAAGGAAAGTTTTGCTCAACAGGAGGAAAAATCCCTTCTTCAACTCGCCGTAAGCCTGCAGTCGGACAAGAAAGTCCTCGGGCTCTTTTCCTCCCTCAAGCCGGCCGAGTTAGAGGAAAAGCTGATTTCGATACCGGCAATAAACTTGCTTTTAGAAAAGCACGTGTCGCAGTTCGGATGGCTTCCTTACATGTACGAGGGCCCGGCATGGAATAAAAAGTATTTCATCGAAGTGCTTTCTGGGTTGGTGCATCAAAACCCCGACTGTGGCATGTTGCTTGAGAAGGCAATGTCGGAAAAGCGCGTGCTTGAGAAAAGGCAGGCGGAGCTTTTAGCACAGCTTAAGGTTGATGCAAGGCACTCCTGCCTGTTTGCAATTGCGGCCGAAATAGTTTTCACCAAGGGCTTCCGCAAGGATTGTATCTACCACGGCTTTTACTGCATCGAGCCGCTGTTGAAGGAGGCTGCCAAGAGGCTCGGCCTTTCGCTAAGGCAAATAAGGCGCTTCACCCCAAAAGAGTTGACCGAGGCAATCCGCACCGGCAAGGCGGATG
>CAZPDD010000059.1:0-7673 GCA_964585235.1 Microcaldota archaeon
TTTGAGCGTCACTTTCTCGACTTCCTTGATTTCAACCTTCAAGTAAAACACCCTTGCAACTTAACGCAAACAAATCTGCGCGCAGGCTTTTAAAACAACGCCTGCGGCGATTCAGCGCAGCACGAGCTTTTCGCCCAAGCGGACTTTGCTTGACTCGCCGGGAGGCACTTCGATGACGAGGCTGCAGGCCTTTGCAGGGATGATGAGCGGCTGGTGCGGCGGGATTTTAGGCCTAATGTCAACCACTTTTCCCTCGTCGTTGACGAAAATGGCGTCAAAAACCGGGCAGCCGAGCGAGTGGATGGAATTGCGCTTGCGGCCGCTTGAAGGAAAGGGAATTGCCAAGGGACGTTCGATGCGGGGGCGGAACATTATGCCTGCTGCTCGCTCAAGGCTCCGGTCGGCAAAGTCGCAGACGGGCCACAAGACGCGCTTTCGAGAGACACTATAGACGCTGACTTGCCGCACTGCCCCAACCCCCCAAATTCAATACTTAACTGAAACTCCCTGTTTACAATAAGCTTTTATTTCTCTAAAACTTAAGAACGTTGTCACTATTCACGGTGGGTATTTTGAAGAGCATTGCAATCATTCCGGACGGCAACCGCAGGTACGCCAAAAAGCACTCACTGCCAATCGAGGTGGCCTACAAGAAGGGCTTTGAGAAAGTAGGGAAGGCGACCGAATGGGCGCTTGAGGCGGACTTGAAGTGGCTGGGCTTTTGGGCATTGTCGCTAGAGAACTTCCAAAAACGCTCTACACTCGAGCTGAAAACGCTTTTCCGGCTGATGCAGGACAACATCGGCGCGGCGCTTGGCGAGCGCGACAAGATGCACGAACGGGGAGTGCGCGTCAACTTCTTCGGCCGCCTCGAACTACTTCCCGACTACCTTCGAGCTTCTATGACGGAGCTTGAACGGAAAACGCAGGAAAACGACGAGCTTGCGCTCAACGTCGGCGTTGCATACAGCGGCCAGGACGAGCTTTTAAACGCAAGCAAGCTCCTGGCAAGGGACATCAGCGCGGGCAAGGTAGACGAGAGGGCGCTTGAAAAGAACGGAAACCAGATTTTCTCGAACTACTTGTACTTCAACCAGTCGCCTGACTTGATTGTGCGCACGGGCGACGTGCAGCGCCTCAGCGGCTTTTTGCCTTTCCAAAGCGCGTACAGCGAATACTACTTTTCAAAAAAGCTCTGGCCCGAGTTCACGCACGCCGACTTCAAAAAGGCAGTTGACTACTACGAGCACGCGCAAAGACGGTTCGGGCGCTAGGGAAATGGCAAGAAAATTCAGGGGCCTCAGCGAAAAAGAACTTAACTGGCTTGGTTTAGACAAGGCACATCCTTATTTTGAGGATTTACGGGAAAGACTAAATCGCGAACTCAAAACGGTTTACAATACATTCAAGGCTCCCCGCAGGGAAAACGCGATTAAGTTTGCTGCGGTAAGATTAATGAATAACGCGCACGCGCTGGTCTGGGACAGAAGGGCAAAAACGGTTGCTGGACATAGGGTTGTGACTCAAAATTATAAGTACTTCTTTGAGCCCCCCAAGGTTGCTGATTCACTTCGCAAAATAACGGACAAGGAATTAGGCCGTCGGCTTGATGAGCTTGCTGCAAAGGGAATTACCATTTATCAACCGGAAGCAATTCGCGCGCTTATGAGTTGGGAACGCGGCAGACTACAATATTTCCAACATATGCGCGGAGCCTTTATCACTGCACAAGTAGGCTCCGACCCTAACTTAGATATTCAGGCCTGGAATGACGCGATGAGAAGAAAAGACCGGACGCTACAATATCCCCGCCGGGTATTGAGCCCCTATGAGCACGAGTATTTCCGGATTTGGAAGCATTTTTTGGAGGCTACTCGTCAATGGGAAAACGTAGGCCTACTTACGGGACGCAAAACCAGCTATCGGGACCTTACTAGCTAAGATTCGTCAAAACCATCAACGCCGCCGATGCAAAAAAACAGCGGCTACTGGCCGCCACCTGCTTTTGGAGCCTACGCCCCCGCCATTACCGCAATTGCCCCGACAACCGCAACTGCCACAAGCGCCCCGCCGATGCGGTTTTCAAGAAAACTGAAGTAATAGAAAAAGGCGAGCACCGCGAGGGGCGCAAGAAGCGGGAAATTGAGGAAAACAACTTCAAGCAGCATACGAGGCAAAAGGAAGAAAACGGAGGAAGAGGCAAGCACCGCGTTGCTGGACAGACTACCGCCGGAAAGAGTGAGGGACAGCAACGCAATGCACACTACGAAGAAAGTGATGCTTTCCGGCTCCGAGTTAAGCAATGCCATTTTACCACTACTATTAGATGAGCGGCGAGGCTATTATTTCAGGGTATTCCAAACATTGGACTACTAACGGAAGGCTTAAGATTACGCGCTGTCCCCAATAATCGCATGGACTTGAAGTGCCTCGAAAGGCTGGGCTTGTCGCAGGCTGAGATTGACGTCTACACTTCCTTGCTCAAGCTCGGCCAGTGCCCGGCTTCAGCTGTTGTCAAGCAGACGGGCTTGAGGAAATCAACGGTTTACAATTGCCTTGAGCGGCTTGTTGACAGGGGCCTAGCCAACTTTGTCGTCAAGGGAAAACTAAGGTTTTTCGAGGCAACCGAACCGGAGAGGCTGCTCGACTACTTGGATGAGAGGAAAAGCGAACTCGAGACAATTGGAGGCGAGCTTGGAGAGGCAATAGGCGAGCTCAAGAAACTCGAAGGCGCGGTAAAGCCGCGTGCCGAGGCTTACGTGCTTGAAGGAGTCGAGGGGTTCAAGACTATGCGCCGGGACGCGCTCAAGCACGCGGCTGGCGAAGTCCTGCTCATAGGCGCGATTGCAAGGGAAAACGTGGTGATGCCGCTTTTCTTCGAGAAGTGGAACAGGGAGCGAGTAAGAAAGAAAATCAACCTCAGGATATTGCACAAGGAGGAGGCGCGGGGCAAGTATATGACTTCGCTAGGCAGGATGCAAACGCGCTTTTTACCACCTGCGCTTGCCAACCCGGTTGTGATAAACGTCTACGGCGACAGGGTAGTCAACGTCCTGTGGAAGGGAAACGAGCCGCTTTGCGTGATGATTGCAAACGAGGATTTTGCCCAAAGCTACCGCAATTACTTCAAGGTATTGTGGAAGATTTCGCGCGCCTGAAAGGCGCCTGGAGAAATTGGGAAGTAAGGAGAATGCTACTTATCGCCTAATCTTCAACTTTGCATGCGTTTTAAGGGCTAACTTCAATAAGGCCTGCTCGACACTTTGTTGACGGCTGTAGGCAGTTGAGGCGGTCAACTGGACTATGCCAGGCTGGCGGCCCTTCGAAAGAGCCTTCAGACCCGCCCGGAAAATTTCCGGCAGAGGTTCTTTTGCCATAATGCCAGTTTGCGCCAGTGCAAAAAGAGTTCCGCTGTGCTTGTGGCGGGTTGGAAGGTGAGTGGCAAGTGCTTCCACCGCAGCTGCGGAATCGGCAGAATTTCGCTCGGCATGCGCCGCGACTTGAACAAGTTCGCTTATCATGCTTGCTATTTTGTCTCTACTTATTCCCTTCGAACGCCGAATCTTCACGGCAAGCTCGGCTAGGGCGCCTAAGGCCAGGACTCCCTGTTCGGACTGGAGAAAACCGCTGCTAAAATACCCCTTTAGCTTGGCTTTCGCCGTATTTTTGGCACTTGGAGCAACGTGCTCAATAATGACGCCTAGGTGCTGGTTCACCTTCTGCGCAACATCGTTTGCAGGCATAAGTACATCAGCTGACAATGAAGTCCATGTCGCCCTTGCTTGAGAGCAGGCGGTTGGCGCCAAGCGCGTTGCCTAGGAAGATGCCCGCCTTGAGAAGCGCGCCGTCACCTGGGCTTTCTGCAAAGTTGTAAAGCTTGCGCAGGAAATAGTGCGCCTGCAGCACGCCGCCGTACTGCCGCCGCCATTCGCGCTCGTAGTTGATTTCTGCTCCTTCAAGCAAGTGCTTCGCGGCTTCTTGGGCCGCGATTTTGCCGCACTTGCCGCCGAAAACAACTCCCCCGCCAGTTGTCGCCTTCACCTGGCCGGCGGCATCGCCGCAAAGCATCGAATTGCCGATTTGAGTGCGGGCACGCGGGCGAAGGGGAATGACGTAGTTAAAGTCGCGCACGCAAGTGCAAGCTTTCGATGCCGAGATTGCCTGGGCGATTTGGGGCAATCCAAGAAAATTTTCCTTCGACTCCCTCGCCGAAGGGAAGTCTGCGGTTGCGTAGCCGATGCGGACTGTAGTTGCGTTGACGGGAATGAGCCAGCCGAAAAAGCCCTTGAAGAGCTGGGAGTCTAGGTAGACGTGCACGAGGTGCGGCTCGGGGACAACTGCGCCAGCATACTCGCCTTCCCAGCCGAGCACGAAGTCGGACTGCGGTATTTTGGGAAAAGACAGCTCGCGGGCAACGACGCTGTTTGCGCCGTCGCAACCAATGAGGACTGGCGAAGAGTACGTTTTCCCTGCGGCGGAAATGTTGAATGAGTTGTCTTCTTTTGTTATCTTGTCTACGCGCGAGTTGAAGGCAAATTTGGCGCCTGCTTGCGCGGCTTCTGACGCGCATTTCTCGTCGTAAAGCTGGCGGTCGATGACAACTCCCTTGGCGGAGGAAGCCTCTATCTTCATTTCCTGCTTGCCGGCAAAAATGCGCGCGCCGCGCACTTCGTTCAAAGTGCATTCCTTCAAGCTGACGCCAAGCGACTCGAGGCCGGCCTTGCTCATGATGCCGCTGCACTTGTGGAACTTGCCTGCCTTGAAATGCTCCTCGAGGACTAGCGTATCGACGCCGCGTTCGGCAAGTGACTTGGCGGTTATGCCGCCGACTGCGCTTGAGCCGACGACTATCGCCCGGGAATGCTGCATTCTCGCCCTGGTTTAAAATAAGGGCCGGACAGAAATATTAACATGGAGCACGGGGAAGTGGAGGCGTGGAAAAGCAGGATTAAGCCCGGGGAGCTTGATGCGCACATGGCGGCCATCGAACAGGCGCAAGCGAATGCGGAAATGGTCAAGGCAATGTTTCGCGACTGCCCGCTTGAAAACGGCGCGAGGCTGCTGGTGCACGGCTGCGGCACTGCGCAGATGTTCGATTACATCAAAGCGGCTGATTTTGGCAGCGGAATCAAGCTTACTTTCGCGGACGTGAGTGAAAACATGCTCAAGGCCGCACGCGAGAGGCTGAAAGCCAAGGGAATTGCAGGCGAGTTGGTGGAGGATGATTTGGAAAACTCCAGCATCAGGCAGGGGTACGATGCAGTTCTTCTCACGCTTGTCTTGCAGCACCTATTGGACTATAGGAAAGGCGTCGAGAACATGGCAAGGCTGTTGCCAAATGCGTTTTACGTGATTGAGCAGGAGCAGGCGCCGGGGACAACGCCAATCACGCTTTCACGCGAACTTCCGCCCACCATTAGGGAATATGGCGAAAAGCACCCATCGAGGCTCGTGCCCCGGCAGGAATTGATTGCATTCATGCAGGAAAAGGGTTACTTGCTTAACCGGGTGGAGGAAAGGCAAGTGCCTGATGCTAAGAAGATGGTCGGCTTGGTTTTCAAGAAAACGTAATAAAAGCCAATATGCGCTAAAAGGATTCACGTGGTTGCTTGAAAATACCCAATTGGCTTTTGCCGCTTCTTTCCATCCTGCTCATCGCGTTTTTGCTAACGAAAATCGACCTGCAGGCAACAGGCAGGGCGCTTGCATCGGCCGACTTGAAGCTTGCGTTCCTCGCGGCCGGCTTTACCATCGCCTCCCTTTGCCTCAAGACTTTCCGGTGGAAGCTGTTGCTTGCGGAAAAACATGCGATTGACTTTAAGGAATTGTTTCCCGTCCAGGCAGCAGGCATTGCGGCAAGCAACTTCTCGCCCGGCAAGATGCTCGAGGCAGTCAAGGTAGTGCCGTTGAAGCAGAGGGGCGTGCCTTACAGCTTCGGCCTGCTCACCGTGTTTTGGGAACGCGCGCTTGATTTGATTGTCCTGTTCGCAATTGCGTTAACTGCCCTGGGGGCGCTTGGGGAACAGTTGCGCTGGGTGCTTCTCGGCCTGCTCGGCCTGCTTCTCGCCCTCGTGATTGTGATGTTCAGGTACTACGCGTGGCTGCTAGGGGTTGCCAAGAAATTCGTGAAAATCGAGGCGCTGCAACGCGTTGAGCCGCACAGCTTCAAAATGGCGACGCTTTTGGAGGCCTTGGCAGTTTCAGTACTCGCGTGGTTTTGCGACGGGGCGACAATGTACTTTGCGTTCCTTTCAGTCGGACTCAGCTATGGGTTTTTACATTTGGTTAGCGCCTATTTTGCAAGCATCATCGTTGGCGTAGTGTCTTTCCTGCCGGGCGGTCTTGGAAGCCTTGAAGCGTCGCTTGTGCTTCTCCTCGCGCCCGCGAAGGAGGCGCTGCCCCTTGTTGTAAGCGCGATTGTCATCGGGAGAATCGCGAGCCTGGGCGTCTCGTCTCTCTTGGGCTTTGCGATGCTGCCGATGGTGAAAAAAGAGGAAAAAGAGTACGCGGCGAAGTAATTAGAGCTTGAGCTCCACTTCCTTGTAAGCCGACAGTTTTTTCTTGAATAGCGAATGGATGCACACTAGAGCCGCCTGTGTCTTGCCTTCAAAGCGGAGCGAAAGCTCGGGTTCGTTCGCGCTGCAGCGAATTAAACCCCAGCCATCGTCAAACAGCACGCGGCCGCCATCAAGGTCAATAACTTTGTTCGTGCGCTTGAAGCCCGCAACCAGCTCGCCTACTATTTCGTATTTGCGCGTCTCAGCATCGCTTCCGCCGACTTTCAGGCGGAATTCCTGCGAGGAATAGTAAAGCGGAATGTCGGAAAGAAGCTTCGAAAGCGGCTTGCCGCTTTTGGCGATGATTTTAAGCAATCGCGCGCCTGCGTAAATTGCGTCGCTAAGCCAAGGCTGCTTTTCACCAGCGAAGTAAAAATGGCCGCTCATTTCCGCCCCAAGCCGGCCGGCCTTCTCGGCCATCAGCTTCTCGACGTTGGTATAGCCAGTGCGGCTCCAGAAGAACTTGCCCCCGTGGGCGGTAATATCGTCGGGAACTGCCTGCGAGCACTTGATTTCGACAATTATCGGGGCTTTCAGGTTGGTTTGCAGCTGCTCGCGCGCAAACAAAATCAGAAGCTTGTCAGGCCAGAGGATGGTGCCGTTCTCGTCAACCGCCGCAACGCGGTCGCCGTCCCCGTCGAACATCAGGCCCACGTCGGCACGGCGCTTTTTCACTTCCCCAACAAGCCACGGGAAGTTCTCAGGCTTCACCGGGTTAGGCGAGTGGTTGGGATAGTTTGGGTCGGGGTCGCAAAAGAGTGGAAAGACTTGCGCGCCGGTTGCGGCGAGGGCTTTGACTGCAAACGGGCCGGCAACGCCGTTTCCGCAGTCAACAACTACCTTCAGCCTGCGCGAAAGCTTATTGCCGGCGGCAATTGCCGAAACATAAGCCGGGGAAATGCTTTTTTTGAAAGGCATCCCTTTTCCAACTGCAAAATTTCCTTTTTCAACAAACACGCGCAAGTCAAGCCCGCTGACGGGGAGGAGTTTGAAGCGCATCTTCAGGCCGTTGTACTCGGGGGGGTTGTGGCTCGCCGTGATTGCTGCGGCGCCGGTGGTGTTGAGAAATGCGTTGGCGAAGTAGAGCAGCGCCCCCATCAGGAGCGAGGCTGAGAT
>CAZPDD010000060.1:0-7483 GCA_964585235.1 Microcaldota archaeon
GACGTAAGTTGGCCCGGAAGGCATTGCGGAAGCGGCTGGCGAAGCGGTAGTGACCGTAGTCGGGCTCAGGGAGGGGGCTGCGGCCGGGGTTGGCGAAGCGCTGGCTGAAGAGCCGCCTAAATTGAGGCAGCCTGCCAGAAGCAGGAATGAGAGTAAAGCGAGTCCGAGGAATTTCTTCAAGCCAATCACCAAGTTGTTTTAACGAGTGTACTTAGGAAACAACTGCATTTAAAGCATATTCTTTTACAACCCCCGGCGGGGTGGTTTCCCCCCCGCATTCGCGTCTTGTTCATTCCCCACTTGCAACAAGCTTTGGAAAAAGCGGCGTGAAGCCAGCAAGCCCGCCCTTCAGGAAAACTGCGTTGAACCCGCGGGCGGTCAACTCGCGCTGGGCCTCCGGGCTGCGGTTAAGCCCTTGTCCGCACACGCAGACTATCAGCTTCTTGCGCGGCAGCTTGCCGTCAGCAACTCCTGCAATTACTGAAGAAAGCGTAAGGTTGGCACTGCCTTTGATGTGCGCCTCTTCAAATTCGTCGGGGTCGCGCACGTCGAGGAGAAAAACCCGCTTGACGCGGATTTTTTCGGCAAGCTCTTCCGGGGTGATGGAATTCATTTTTTTTCACAAGGACTTAAACCAATCGCTCAGGCGCACGCGTTGGAAAACTAGCGCGCGATCAACTGAAACGATGTTCTTCTGTTCAAGCCGGCGCAGCGAAAGTGCCAGGCTGCTCTTGGCGAAGCCAAGGTTGCGTTCTAGCAAAAAGCGCTTTACCTCCCCGCCGGCGCTTGAGGCAATCGCCTGCACGACCTTGGCGTCGTTGTCGGAAAGCGTGCGCAGGATGTTCTGCTGGCCGGGAGTAAGCAAGGCAGGAGTAGGTTGCGGAACAACTTTCTTTCCCGCCGCGAGGTAATTCCACAAGCCATAGGCAATAAGCAAAACAAGGGCCGTAATCAAAACAAAAGCTGCAAAGGGCGTGGTTGAAACGGGCGAAGGCCCGCGTTGGGGAATTGGCAGGACAGACGTGCTTGCGTTGGCCTGCGCAACTGCGGGGCCATTCTCAAATGCGTATTGGAGGTAAATTGCCTGGCCGGCTGTGGAGTTCCAGGAAAGCGCAAGCGAGTCGTTTCGCGGGCCAACTCGCATGCGCGCAGGCGAAAAGAACAAGAGCTCCGCACGCCTCGGCAGGAATACGATGACGTCAGCCTGGCTGAATTGCCTTGACAAATTGGCGGCAAAGCTCCACTCTCCGCCTTGTTTTGAGGTAAAAAGCGAGGTTGTGAATGCGACAAGCGCGGTCGTGTTTCTAGAGCGCGAGAGAAGCAGTGTATTGTTTGCAACTGCATAAAGCGCGCCGCTTACAACCGGCTCGCCGGCATCGGAAGGCAAGTCCATCACAACGAGGTGGCTTTCGTTTGCCTGCGCAGCCGGGAAGGATGCTAGCTCGAGGACGGCGCCGTTTTCGCTGACGACAAAGGTGTAGGAAGGCAGGGCAACAGCTAGGGGGGCTAGCGCGAGGCAAAAGCCAAGAGCAGCGAGTGCCAAAAACCGCAGTTCACTCGAGTTCATGCCATATCGTATTAGTGGAAAAAACCCATAATAATGCGTAATGAAACGGGTATTCCTGCTTCTAGTGGCTTTAGCCTTGGCAGTCGCGGTTTTTACCTCTGCTGAACAGGCTGATTCCGCCCCTGCCCCAGCGCCGGCGCCGCAAGCGCCAGCCCAAGCAGACGGGACGGCTCCCGCAGCACCCGCTTTCCAACCGGCAACCATGCAAGCCGAAGGTGCACCGCCAGAAACTTCTGCAGCACAAGCGCAAACTTCTGCACCGCCGCAAACGGGGCCTGCGGGACAGGAGAACCAAGCAACAGCCTCGCAGAATGTAATTATGCCGGCACAAGCCGAGCCACCTGCCTCAGCCTCGCTTGGGCAAAGTTCGCAGCCCTCGCCGGCCCAAAATCAAATAAGCCAGCAGCCCGTCCCGAAAGTTGAGCATGAACTTGAATCTGCTTCGGCGATTTCAATAATTGACGAAAGAATTGCTAACGAGCCCGGAAGTTCTGCGGTTCATTCAGAATTGGTTTCCGCCGACGAGCAAGTGGTCCAGGCACTGGCTGACCAAATCAAAGCGACGCCTGAAGGAAGCCCAGTGCACCGGCGGATAGTCGGGGAGCTCATTGACTTCAGCAAGGAAGAAGCCGCCGGGGCAGCCACGACCGTAGACCAGGTGGAAATAATCGCTTCAGTCGAGCAAGACCCGGCGGGCCTGATGCAAGCGCTATTGCAAGGCGCGGACGCGAGGAAAATCCTTTCACAGGCAATGGCGAAGAAGGCATCGAAAAGCGTTGCAGGACCTTCAGCAACGCATTGCGGCGGCAACACGCCCGGTTCGTGCCCAGATGGGATGTTTTGCCAAAACGAGGGAATCACCACATCCGGCCCGTTTGCGTGCCAAAGCATCGAATCAACTCCGGGCCCCGGCTGCACCAACGTGTTTTGCGCTAGCGGGCAAACCTGCAACCCAAGCACGGGAACATGCGAAGGCCTTCCCTGTGGCGGGAGTTGCAGCCAGGGCTACGTTTGCGTAAACGACCAGTGCATGGCAACTTGCGAGGTTACCGGCTGCCCTGCCGGAAACCATTGCTTCACCGGCAACGGCGCGGCCTACTGCACGCCAGACACGTGCGTGCAGACGGGCTGCCCTGCCGGAATGACCTGCAATGGCCGGCAGTGCGTAGACAACAGGCCGTGGCCGCCAGTGGTTATCCAACCTGACGACCCGAATCCCTACGACGAATGCATTGAGCACTGCCTTGACGCCGGGCACACGCCGGCTTACTGCGGGTTATTGTGCAGCCACCTGAGAAACAACCGGCCTACCGACCCCATTGGGGCTTAGAAAAATTCGGTGATTTCCTTCTGCTTTTTCTGCAGGCCGCGTATCCTCGCGCTGGGGTTTGAAATCTCGTAGTCAAGCTTGAAGTACTCGAGCCCCGCGCCCTCAAGCATCTTGAGCGCGTTCGCGGTTATTTCAGGCGAGCACAGGATGCCTCGCACCACAGTTCCGCGTCGCTGGGAAAGCTCCTTGACATACCTATCGAGCTGCGTGACCGCGTCAAGGCCCGCGCTGCGCCGCTTCAGCTCTATTACCACGAGGTTTCCCTTCAAGTCGCGGGCCATTATGTCGATAGTCCCTTTTTTCACGTCGCTTTCCTGCTGCAGCGGCACGAGGCCCGGCTCGATGAGGTGCAGGTCCTGCATCAGCAGGCTGGAAAGCTCCTTTTCGCTTCCAAAAAGCTTCAAGTGCGCATCGTCTTTTAGGGGAAAGTGAGAGGCGAAGGCAACCTCGTGGAAAAGCACGTCGATTGTCTCCGCCGCGCCGTTTGCAAGCTTTCTTTTCGCGCTGACCCGCAATGCAACCGGCTCCCTGCTCTTGGTGTTGTTCGCGTCAAAAACAAGCTCCGTTGAAATAGCCGCGCCCGGCCCTTGGTAGTTGATTGCCGCCATCTTCGTCGACTGGTGCACGAGGAAAGTGCCGTCGTGCTTGATGAGCAGCAGGCGGTCGCCCTCCGAGAGCTTGCTTGCCGCTCGGCCGGCATACTGCACTCGGCATTTTCCAACTGCGAGCACAAGCTCTTGGCGGCCAAGGCCCTGCTCAACAACCGCCTTGGCTTCTTCGAGTGAAATCATTTATGCCCCATCTCCCTCGAAAACAGTTTGCAGGACAAGTTATTTAACCAGCTTGCGGAAAAACCTCTTATGGCGTTGCTACTGCTCGGAATTTCGGCGATTGCCGCATTCGGCCTCACGCTTTACATGACGCCTTACTTCATGCGCTTTTTGTGGAACATCGGCATCACCGGAATTGACCAGCAAAAGGCCGACAAGCGCAAAGTACCCACAAGCGGCGGAATGCCAGTTGCATTCAGCTTCTTCTTTGCCATGATGGCCTTGATTGCGCTCAACACTTTTTACTTCCACTACGACCTTGACACGACGCAACTGCTTGCCGCAACTCTCAGCACTCTTGCAATTGCTTTAGTGGGCTTTTTTGACGACTTGTACATCAGGAAAACACAGGTGCAGAACAAGTACGGCGGGCTTGAATACCGCGTCGGGCTCTCGCAGTGGCAAAAGCCCCTGCTGACCCTCGTTGCGGCAATCCCTCTCGTGGCGGTCAGCGCGGGGGTGAAGGCAATGAACCTGCCAATCCTTGGAGTCGTCAATTTCGGCGCGTTATACCCCCTGCTTTTAGTGCCAATCGGCGTTGTCGCAGTGAGCAACGCGGCTAACATGCTCGCGGGACTGAACGGCCTTGAGTCTGCAATGATGCTCGTGGCAAGCGGCAGCCTTGGCTTTTGGCTTTATTCCCACGGCTCGTTCGCAGGAGCTGCAATTGCATTGCTTGGCGCAGCCACGTTGCTTGCGTTCCTGCGTTTCAACTTCGTGCCTGCTAAAATGCTGCCGGGCGACAGCCTCACCTACTTTGCAGGCGCGATGTACGCAAGCGCGGTCATCGTCGGCAATGCGAACAAGATTGGTTTTTACCTCTTCCTTCCCTGGGCGCTTGAGGCGTTCCTCAAGCTGCGCAGCCGCTTTTCCGCCCGCTCGTACGGCGACTTGCAGGGCAACGGACAACTCAAAAGCCCGTATGGCAAGAAAATCTACTCGCTGACGCACGTGGCGATGAACTTGCTGCCGAAACTCGGGGTGAAACCGACGGAAAGAAATTGCGTGCTTGCGCTTGTTCTGCTTGAGATTATTGTCGTGCTTGCGGCGTTTGCCTTCGTGCAGGCGGGCTAAGATACTCTTAAATCCGGGCGGCAGCCAAATTCAGGCAGGTGATTTTATTGACTGAAACTGCCTTCAAGGCACCACACGAACAACAGCATCCGGAGCATCCCTTGCACCAAGTCCCTGAACACCACCTTCAAAAAATGCTTGAAACAATTCGACAGTTTGAAATCCCCCAGGAAGAGAAGGAACAGCTGGAGCAGGGCGTTAGGCAATTGTCCCAGCCCGGGGCGGTTGTCTCGCCGGCAGTAAATGTGCTTAACTTGGGCACGGCAATGGGCTGGCAAAAGGAGAGGATGAGCCGGTTCCTGATTTTCATCCAAGATGCAACGAAGGAATTGGACCCAAGGCGCCTTGAATACGTGGGAAAAAGGATGCAGGGGTTTTCACGCGACTTGGACAAGAGCCTGAAACCGGAGTATTTCACGCCCCAAGGGAAAGAAACGATTGAAGACAGGCAAAAAGTCGCTTATGATGCAAGGGAAAGATTGCTCGATGCTTTGATGAACGACAAGGCAATACTAGCCCACATGGATAATTACAGGCAGGTGATAAGCTCGGGCTCGCATGAATCCTCCAATTCAGCGCGGGAAAAAATGGCGTCCCTCTTGCGGGAAAAGTATTCAAATGAACTCTTGCCGTCCGGATGGAAAGATGAAGTGGCGGCCCAAAGGCGCTTCAATGGACTGGCTAGTTTCCTGATTACCCACCGGGACATGCTCCACGCCGTTGTCCTAGGGGATGCAAAACATCTTCTAGCCAACTTAGCCGAGCAACCGCTTGAATTAGCCGCTTGAATTCGCGGTTGCGCTAGTGTTCTGCGAGCTCGTAGGGTTTGTAGAATTAGTCACCGGAGAGGCGCTTGCCTTTGGTTGTGGCGCGGGGGTCGTCTGCCTCATAGCTTCGGCAAAGGAAGGGCCGCCTGCGAGGAAGTCCTTCGTTATCTTGAATATCTTCACCCCGCCGTTTGGAGAGCGGTGCTCAAGCTCGAAGCCCGGAAGGGACTGGAAGAAGAACAGACGCGTGAAAACCGCGTCGATTACCGTGTTGTTGATTCCCGCATAAGACAAGTCGGGGTTGACGTTGATGAAGCTGCCTTGCTGGTAGGCAAACAGGTAGCTCGCGCGCTGGTCGAGGTTGTTTGCATCAACGGCGTCGCGGCCCACTATCTTGTAGCTGCGCTTGAAGTTCGGGTCAATTCCCTTTTGGGTGAGCAGGAGGTACTCGTTGTCAGTAAAGCAGTAGACTGCCTGCGTGAGCGAGCTGCGGAAGGCCGGAAGCGCAACTCCGGTCAGCTGGGCGGGGCAGTTGCCAACCGAGTTCAAAAACTCGAAGTAATGCTCGGCCTCGTAAGAACTTTGTCCCGGGTTGTTGGACTTCGGTATTTCAGGGGTTTTGGGACAAGTTGGCGACAAGCTTGAGTCGCACGTGCCGCTCAGGTAAACCAAGGCGCCCCACTTCTGGATCAAGTCCACGTCCACAAGGACGTGGGTTGCCTGGTGCAGGCGCGCGGTGTAGAGCAAGTCGCTCAAGTTGCCTTGGACGTACGCTCGCGCGACTTCCTGGTCGAAGCTCTGGTAGTTGTTGCCCGGGTCAAGCACGCTCTTCTTCTCGCCCAAATAGGTCGTCCAGTGGCCGTAGTCCCACCAGGAAAGCACGCGGCAGTCGAATCCGAACTCGCGGATGCACGCATCGGGTGCCATCGTGGGCGTGGTGCGCATCCAGTCGTACGCCTCGGTCCAGTCAGACTGCATTCGCGTGAAGGAAAGCTCCTGCATGACAGCAGGAACCGTGGTGAACTGCGCATATGCAACCGTGATGCCGATAAGCAGGAACAGCGCCAAGCCGGCCTTTCGCGCAAACGCGCGGTCGCTGTCTTTCCCAAGCCTTACCGCAAGCAGGTTGATTGCGTTAGTGCCGAGTGAAAGCACGAGCGGGAAGGCGATTGCAAGCACGACCGCGAGATGCAGGATGTATTTCAGCTTGTTCAGGCCGATGTAGGAAACGGGGAAGAAGACAAGCGAGAGGAGGAGAAGCACGGGGAAAATGCTGTCGTCAAGCAAGAGCATCGCAGTAATCACAGAAATGACGGCAAGGGCCATGTAGGAAAAGACGCTGCTTGTAAGAAAACGCGAGAAAAGCGCGTAGTTGCTGAAGAACGCGTTGGCGCCCGCCAAAATAACGGGGTCAAGGAAAGGCTTTAGGACGAACACCGCGATTGCCGCGAGCACTATTGCAACAACCGGCTTGCGCCTTCCTTTCTCGAAAAGCGCAAGGGCGCAGAAAAGCGAGATGAGGAGGGAAGTTGCGGGGATGAGCAAGTCGGGGTTCAGGTAGCCAAACGCGCCGAAGTAAAGGCCGGGAGTTGTCGCGTTTTCCTCAGCAATCGTCCTTCCAAGAGGGCTGAGCTGCAGTGCGAAGCCTGCCGAAGTGTTGATGAGCGAGCCGAGCTCGTGGCTTACAGAGGGAACAAGCGCGAGCACGAGGCCGGCAAACAGCGCAAGGCCGCCGATTGCGTAGTAACGCGTCTTCCTCTTGTCCCGGCTTGGCAGGAGCTTGTCCAAACCAAGTCCAAGCAAGTAAAAGAGCCCGGCACCGATAAGTGCCGTTAGAAGAAGCTTTTGGTGCGTGAGCCAGTCAAGAGGCCCGGCGCCTACGTACAGCGCAAGCACCACGCTCGCCGCCGCAGCC
>CAZPDD010000061.1:0-7411 GCA_964585235.1 Microcaldota archaeon
TCTTCGCCCTCGTCTTTCTCACAAGCCTCGGCACTCAGCGTTCGCTCAACACAATTGTCCTCAACGCCCTCATCTTCATGGTGGGAATGTTCTTCGTCGTAAGCAAGGCAAGCCGCCACATCCTCAACTTCCTGCACTCGCTCGGCCACGGGGACAAGATGGTCTTTTACGCAATCGGCGTCGGGGTAGTCTCCGCCTACGCAGGCGTCGCCCTTGGCCTCAGCTCCGCGCTTGGCGCGTACTTCGCGGGCTTTGCACTTGCTGAAAGCGCGTATGGCGAAAAAATCAAGCGCGAGCTTGGCTTCGTGCGCGAGTTCTTCATCCTCTTCTTTTTCGTTAGCTTCGGCGCAAACCTCTTTTACGATTACGGCCTCAAGGCGGCAGTAGTCCCGCCAATGGCAACTCTCTTGCCCCTCGTACTAATCGCACTGGCGATAGTCGCGCTTTTCATCGTCGGCTCGGCCTTTTCCATCTTCATTACGGGCACGCTAATGGGTCTTGACAAGTACGTCGCTGGCAACGTCGCGATGCTTCTCATACCCCTCGGGGAGTTCGTCATCATCATCGCAAGCGCCGCGCGGCCGCTTGTTGACAAGGCGTCTTTCGACTCGCTTTCCACCCTCGCATTCCTTCTCATCATCTTCACATCCCCCTTAAGTCCCGTGCTTTATGCCAACAGCCGGAAAATCACCGACTTTTTCTTCTCGCTCTTGCCAAAAAGCTTCCAGCGCATCCTCGGCCGCGCGCACTCCGGCGTCGAGGTGATTGAGAAAGCCGCTTCAAGCCCCGTGCTTGCAGACCGTTACGTCATCGCCGCAGAGCAGATTGTCAAGCAGTTGGTCATTGCTTTTAGCATAGTCTACTTGAGCGTGGCGCTGAACGAACAAGTGCCCCAGCTCGGCTCGTCTTTTCTCCCCCGCGACCTGTCAGCCGGCCTCATTGTCCTGCTGCTAGTCACCTGGCCTCTTTACAAGGCGGTTGTCGAACTGCGTTTCCTCGTGGAAGTCGTTTCCCGTCAGCTAATCCACAGCGCCTTTCCTGAGGTAAAGAAAAGCGCGGTCTACATAGAGGACGAGGTTGCCGACGTCTTCACCGGCATCATCTTGTCTCTTGCCGGGCTGGCTGCAACTGTCCTCATCTACTCGCTTTTCCCCACCCAGCTCATCTACGCAATCGCCCCGGCAGTCTTCACCATCCTCGCGCTGATGCAGCTTTCGCGCTCTTTCTATTCATTGGTTGAGCATTACGACACTCTTGACGCGCTGGGTGGCGGCATCGGGGCCGCAACTGCCGAAGAGGCGCTTGACGAGAAGACTCTCGCCCTTGGCCGCGAGTTTGAGGCGAGCTCGCGCAAATTCCGCCTCCTGCACGCCGAGCGCGAGCGCATCACCGAGCTTGTCCGCGAGGCCCTTCGCAACAACGACTCCGGCCGCGTGCGTTCCCTGCTTTCGCACCTTAAGCGGCGCGAAGCGCACATCCTCCACGGAATAGTTTCGCCGCCTGCCAGTCCGCCCCACAAGCCCGGTTCGGCCGCCCACGCCAAGATGCACTCCGCCGCCCGCCGCAGCCACATCGAGGATTACTTTCTTAAGCAAGCTCGCCGAAAGTAGTTTTGCATAACAGAGTGGTGTTTTAGCCCCAATGGCCCAAATGGATGAAATGCGCGCGAGCCTTGATGAGATAAAGGCCGCCATCTTCGTGCTTACCGACCGGCTCTCGCAGTCGACGCAGGACATTGAAACTTCCTCCGCAGGCCTGCAGGCGGTTTCGCGCGACTTGCGCCAAGCCCTATCGCATAAGGGCTCCTTTTCGGCAGGCGGGGCGGCTTTGCCCGACGCGGTTGTCGCAATGCCGCTCAAGCTTGATGCGCTCACGGCTTCGCAAGCGCGTATTGAAGCGCAACTGGAAATGCTTTTGCACGCAGCCCAGCAGCTGCCCCTGCAGGTGGAGGCAGGTTCTGCCTTCAAGCCTGTTCACGAGGCGGCGATGAAATCGGCGGTCTCAACTGCCATTGACACAAAGCTCGCAAACATGGCGCTTCTTGAAAGCGAGCTGCTTTCCCAGTCGCGCGAAACCAAGGCGGCGCTCGCAAAACTCTCTTCCGAAATCGCGTCTGTCTCCGCGCCGTCAGTGCGTGAAGGCTACTACTCCGACAAGACGGGCACGGAGTTTGCCTACCTTCGCCAATCTGTTGAGAAAAGCATTTCCGACGGGGAAAAGCGCGAGGAAACAATTGCACAGACGCTGGGTGCAATGCTTGATGCAATTACGGCAATGAAGGACAAAACGGTTTCCCCGCCTCAACACCCCGCTTCCCAGGCCGATTCCCGGCAGCCTACCTCCCAGCCTGCCCCCCAGCTTGACGGCCCGACGCTCAAAAGCATATTTTCCCAGGAGCTTGACGCCAAGCTCGCTTCCCTCGCTAGGCTCAACACTGAAATCCTTGAGGAAACGCGCAAGGCAAGCGCCCAATCACTTGCCCAAGGAAAATCCCAGCCAGGCCCCGAAGGCGTTGCTTCGTTGAAGGCGGAAATAGAGCGTCTTGAAGGGGATTTAGCCAAGCTCCGGGATTTGCCTTCGAGGCTTGAGGAAATCTCCCTAGGCCAGCAAAAGCAAAGCGAGCTTTTAAGCGACGTCCTTTCCACCCTGCTCGACTCGGCAGCACAGCGGCCGCCCCCGTCCGGTCCGCTTGACTCCCCCGAGGAAATCGCCGGCGGCAACTCCGGCCAGGGCTGAAATCACACGTATTTATTCCCTCCCGCCCTTTTTTTTCCGTATGTCTTTTCTCTTCCCCGATGCTTCGGGCGCCTCCATCTTCATGGCTTCGCCTTCCTCGCCGCATTTTCCCGCCGCCCTTGCGCTCTTCAAGAGTTTTTCAAAGGAACACGCCGGCAGGGCACGTTTCGTCTCTTATTTCAGCGGCGCCTCCCCCCCCGCATGGCCAACAGGCAAGTTGAAGGAAAACTTCCTTCTTACGCGCCTAGCCGGCACGCCGGTCTACTCCGATTCCTCCGGCGTACTTCTCGCTTGCGCAAATGGAATTTCCGGCCCCCAGGCCAGCAAATACGGCGAAAAAACGAATTCATCGCTTGCGGCAGGCGCGGCCCCCCACGTTTATTCCGAAGAGGAGGACGTGCGCGGCAGCTGCGCAGTCTTCCGCCTGGCCGAAGCCCTGTGCCGGCACGCAGGAGTTGGGAAGGTCGTTTGTGAAGGCAGTGACCTGTTCGGTGCCGCAGCCCGCCTGCGCAGCGAGCACGGCGCGAAAACCGTTTTCTTCCTTCACGAAAACAACCTTAATTCCTCAAGCGCATCCCTCGCCGCCGGCCACGCGGACGGAGTAATTGCTTCTGACGGCCGCGCCCTTTCCCACCTGCTGCGCAGCCATTCGCAGGCTCTTGGGGACAGGGCAACCGGCTGCAGGTCCCTTGTTGAGGGAATGTCCCTCCTTCGCGAGCGGCGTTCGCTTGCCCGCATCGCTTGCGACCCGTCTGCCCCCGTTGAGGAGCGCCGCACTTCAATTTCCTTGATGAAGCACTCCGACGCTTCCCTGGCATTCCTCGGGCTCAGGCACGGGGTTTTCCACGCGGCTTGCAAGAGTTTCGCGCTCTTGCCCCACGCGCTGCCGCAAAGGCCTGATGGAGGCGTTGCCCGCAGCGAATTGCTTGCCGGCAGGAAAAAACTTTTTTCCAGCCGCACCCTGGATGGTGGCGCGCTAAGCGGCAAGAAGGTTGTCTTCGCTTCCCTTGCCTCAAGAGAGTCCGCCGGGCAGTTTGTCAAAGCCCTTCCTTTCCTTGGCGATTCCGTCGCAATGGCCGCTTCCCTTGCATCCTCCGGCGACACGGAGTTCGTACTCTCCCGCGCGTTTGAGCTCGGCGTTGCCAACAGGCTGGCGTTGGTCAGTCAGCCCGCCTTGGCCGAGTTGCTCGCCTGCAGCGCAATCGCGTTGCCCGATTCGCATCCTGAGGGCGTTTCTTGCGCGCTTCGCGCAACTTCTCTCGCCAGTTCGATGGGCCTGAAGGACGGTCCGGTTACGCTGATTGGAATGGGCGGCTTTTCGCACGCCATGGCCGGCAACTCGCTTCTTTCCCCCTCCCTTTCAGCAGGGGAGACGGCAGCACTGTTGTCCGCAAGCGTGGCAAACGAAGGATTCAGGAAAAAACTCGCCCACTCCGCCGAAATGGCAAGCGCGAGCGACTGGGGCGAAGAAGAGCGCAACAAGGAATTCAACACCTTCCTTGCGGGAATTTAGGCAAAAAACAGGCCTAGCCGGAGAAAGTTATTTGGTCCACTTCTCAAGCGGGCCTTCTAGCTTCTGCATGCCCGCAAGCTCCTTGTAGTGGTAAAGCCGCTCGCAGTAGCTGCACCGGACTTTCAGCGGGTTGCGTTCCTCCACCACGAATTCGCTGGGGCCTTCCTTGTTCGTTACGCACTTTTCATTCGGGCAGGGCACTACCCCGCGTATGACGTCAGGCACCTGCACGCGGTATTTCTCGACGACGCGGAAGTTCCGTATCACGTTGACGGTTGAATACGGTGCGATGAGCGCCGCGCGCTCAAGCTCTTTTTTCGTCAGTTCCTTTCCCTCGAGCTTGATGAGGTCCTTGAGCCCGAAGCGCGAGCTCGTCGCGTTCATCAGCACGCTGACGGTCCCCGGGAAGTCTTCCGTGATTCCAAGGGCCGAGAGCACGCGCAAGGCGCTGCCTGCGGGCAAGTGGTCAATCGCAATTCCCTTCTCTATCTTCTTGACGCGAATCTTGTCGTCGACCTCAAGGTCTTCAACGATTTTTTCCCCAACCATATTTCCGCCTACCATTGTCTTCACCCTTTTTCCGCGAGGATTTTTTTAAGCAGCGCCATGCGCACGGGGATGCCGTTTGCCTCCTGCCTGAAGTAGGCGGCCCGCGCGTCGCCGTCGATTTCCGGCGCAATTTCCCCCACGCGCGGGAAGGGATGCAAAAGCGCAGCATCTTCCTTCATTTCCTTTAGCTTCTCCGCGTCAAGCTCGTATGCGTATTTCTTGTACTCGTCGGGGTCGGCAAAGCGCTCCTTTTGTATGCGGGTTGCGTAGACGACGTCTGCCTCGCCCAAGTCCATCTTTGTCAATTCGCGAATCTTCACGCTGGAACGCAGTTCGTTGACAAGCTGCGTCGGCATCTTGAGGGCCGGCGGGCTGTAGAGGAGGAGCTTTACGTCGTAGTTGGCAAGCGCGTAAGCGAGGCTGTGGACCGTCCGGCCGTACTTCAAGTCACCAAGCAGGAGAATCTCAAGCCCGTCTATTTTACCCTTTTCCGCGATTATGGTGTGCAAGTCAAGCAGCGCCTGGGTGGGGTGCTGGTTAGCGCCGTCGCCTGCGTTGATTACCGGCACGCCGGCGGCCTCCGCCGCAAGCTGGGCGGTGCCGTCAAGCGGGTGGCGTATCACCACCGCATCCGCACAGGCTTCGATGAACTTGATGGTGTCGCGGATGCTCTCGCCTTTCGCTACGCTGGTTGCCTGCTCGTCGCTAAAGCCGATTACTTTTCCCCCAAGCCGCAGCATTGCAGTCTGGAAGCTGAAGTGAGTGCGGGTGCTCGGCTCGAAGAAGAGCGTCGCGAGAATCTTGTCCTCAAGTACGTTGAGTACGCGCTTTTCGCGCGCAACGGCCTCCATTGCGCGGCTTTCCGAAAGTATCTCCTCTATTTCCTCGCGGCTGACCCCCCGCATCGTGATTACGTCCCTGCCTTTCCAACCCATGTTGCTTCACCCGTCTTTTTCCCCAACACTTGCGCGTTCCTTGATTTCTTCCAGCTCATTCAACGAGACGATAGGCAGCTCTTCGCTTTTCCGGCCTGCTTTCTCAATGCTTTGCGCAATCGCGATTGCCGCAAATGCGCTTGTCACGACGGGCACTCCCTTGCGGACGGCCTCGAGGCGCGCTTGGCTGCCGTTTCGCTCGCCGGTGCCGCTCACGAGCAAGTCCGCACGGCCTTCGCCAATGAGGCGTGAAGCCTCGTCTGTGAGGCACGAAACAACCGCCACTCCTGCGGCCTTGAACTTTTCAGAAATTGCCTTGCCCCACTTTCCGCAGTCTGCAATCACGACGCTTGCGGGGACTTTCATCCCGGCGGCAAGCAATGCCTTCAAGTAGGCGGCTTCAAAACTGGTCCCTAGCCCCATTGTCTCCCCGGTGCTTCGCATTTCCGCACCGAGCCTGGGATCAATGGATGGAAAGCGGTTGAAGGGAAAGACGGGGACCTTGACTGCGGGCATGAGGCACTTGAGCTCGCCGGCAAGTCCCAGTTCAAGTATGCTTTCGCCGGTTGCCTGCAGGCGCGCGGCGATTTTCGCCACCTGCACCCCCGTCGCCTTGCTTACGAATGGAATTGTGCGCGAGCCGCGGGGGTTGACCTCAAGGACAGTCACCTCGTCGCCCTTGCACGCCATTTGGATGTTGGCAAGCCCGCAGATGCGCAGCGCGGAACACAACTTGAGGGAATACTCGCGCACGCGCGAAAGCGCTTTTGCAGACAGCCTTCGCGCCGGAAGGCAGCAGGCGCTGTCGCCTGAGTGGATGCCCGCCTCCTCCACTTGTTCCATTATGCCGGCAAGCACGTAGTTGCGGCCGTCGCCAATCACGTCAACGTCAATCTCTATGCCGTCCTGTATGAAGTGGTCTATTGCAATGGGATGGCCCTGCGAGACCGCAAGCGCCTCGTCAACGCGCTCGCGCATTTCCTCCCCGCTGCCGACAACCTGCATTGCCCTCCCGCCAAGCACGTAAGAAGGCCGTATGAGGACCGGGTAGCCGACGTACTCCGCGATTGCAAGCGCTTCCTCCCGCGAGTAGGCGACCCCGCTTTCCACCAGCGGTATCCCGATGGCCCGGGTCAGCTTCTGGAATTTCTTGCGGTCTTCAGTGACGTCAATTGAGTGCACGCTTGTGCCAAGTATCCTCACGCCGTTCTCGTGAAGCGGCAGCGCGAGGTTGATTGCCGTCTGGCCGCCGAACTGCACGATGACGCCCTCGAGGGAAGTGTTTTCGCGCCTGCAGAGCTCCTGCTCGGCCTCGATTACGGCCATCACGTCCTCAAGCGCAAGGGGTTCGAAATAGAGCTTGTCGCTCACGTCAAAGTCCGTGCTTACAGTCTCGGGGTTGTTGTTGATGACCACAGTCTCGTAGCCTAAGGCCCGCAGTTGCTCGACCGCATGGACGGTGCAGTAGTCGAACTCAATCCCCTGGCCCATGCGGATGGGCCCGCTGCCAAGGATGATTACCTTCTTTCCGGCCGCCGGCCGCCTAGGGTAGCCCTGCCTCGGCTCGGCCGCCTCGTCCTGTGAATCGAAGGTGCCGTAGTAGTACGGGGTGAGCGCGGGATACTCGCCTGCGCACGTGTCAACCATCTTGTATGCCGGCTTGAGGCCGAGCCTGCGC
>CAZPDD010000062.1:0-7355 GCA_964585235.1 Microcaldota archaeon
AATCTCCTCGCCTCCGGCGAATTTTGCGGAAAGCACGGAATAGTTCTCGAAGGCGGGCGTCTCAAGCGGCATAAAGCAATAGCGTTCGAACGCCGTGCGCAAGCCGTTGAGCACAGAATCGCGCAGCTTCTTCTGCGGGCCGTAAAAGTCGCGCGTGCCCCGCGGCGGTGCGATGTCGTTTTCAACAATTTTTTCCTCAGCCATCATACCAATCAACTCGTTTTGGTGAAGCTTTTCGAGCAATAGCGAGCGGCAGTGCTTTGCAGCGAGCGATTGCGAGGAAAAGGTTCAGGGCCTGGGGCGAGAATCGAACTCGCGTTAAGGGCTCCACAGGCCCCCGTCCTAACCACTAGACGACCCAAGCCATTGGGAATGGAATATTGTCTTGTCTTGCTTGCGCTCGAAAAAGAGTAAGGCAGGTTAATTGCCTTGATGAAGTAGACCGCCTTTCACATTAAGCACGACTCCGAATTATTTTTGGGCGTTAACGTATTTAAACACTAGCGCACGAGCAGGTAAAGGCCCGCGGCGGCAAGCGCGCCAAACGCGCTGCTTGCGAGGTTGACAAAGTCGTTGTCAAACCACTTCACGCCCCGGATGGAGACCGTCTTGTGGCCGCAGGAGTGGATTGTCTTTTCAGTTTCCTTTCGGCAGGCAGTGCAGTAGTACATTGCCTGGGCAGTTGCGCCAAGAAACGAGTCGGCAAGCGCTCCCCCAAGGCCGGCGAGGCCCGCAATCGCCACCATCGTCAATGGCGAGAATACGGGAATTCCGAAATAGCCTAGGAAGAAAACGGCGGACGCGCCGATGAGAAGCGCGCCTGCAAGCGCGATGAGTATGCCTAGGCCCGATACCGCCCCGCTCGTGCCAACTGGAACGGGCTGCCAAGTGGTGATGAGCCGCGGCTTTTGCCGCTGCAAGATGCCGAGTTCGGTTGCCCAAGTGTCGGCAGTGACGGTTGCCATCACTCCGAGGAATGCGTAAAAGACCAGGGAAGTGTGGTAGTAGGACGATGCGAAGGCGAGGATGCCGGCAATCCCCCCGTTTGCAAGCACTTGCCAGAAGTCGCGAACTCCACCCTTGGCGAAGTCCTTGACAACTTCGCCTTTCTCGCGTGCCTTGAAGCTCGTGAAAAAGACGCTTGTGAGGAAGAAGACTGCGAGGACCGCGAACCACGCGATGCCGCCGAAGATGAAGACAACAGCGCCGAGAAGAACTGCGGCAAGCGTGCCGCTCTTGCTAAGGGCCTCCTTGCGGAAGGCGAAGACGCCCATTGCGAGCGAAATGACGAGGGCGAAAAGAACGTTTTGCAAGCCGCTTGACACTTTGGAAAGTCACCCTTTCTCCAGATTCAAGATTGCAGTTGCAATGTCGCCGCCGCTTTCCTCAAGGGCCTTTCGCGCTGCCTCCTCGGAAGCGCCGGTTTGCGCGACAATGAGCTGAACGTCGCTTTCGGCATCGCTGCCTTTTCCTTCGGCGCTTTCGCCGCCGCTTTGGCCCGCTTCTTCGCTGAACTTCCCGCTAACCTGCAGCGTCTTCTGTCCCTGCATTTCGATGATGGAAACTGAAGGCTCGTTCACTACCAGGCGCGTGCCGTCCTTCTTCTCGATGATGACTTTCGCCGCGTCAACTTCGGTTGTCTTTATGCCCATCTGCTTCATCATTGAAGCCATTGCCTTGGGGTTGAGCCCCCCGCCGCCTAATCCAGGAAACAAGTGCAAAACACCTCTGCAAAGTATACTTACGCGGCGCAGGGTTAATAATAAAAGCGCCTGAGCGCGAGGGCATAGGCGGCGTAAAAAGCCGCGGAAAGGAGAAATACCGCCCAAAACCCGTAGGCGGCTACGATAAAGCCCGCTGAGACTATGGCCGCGGCCCTGGCGAAATGGAATGGAGTGTGGAGCAGCCCCACGTCAAGGGCGAGGGAACGGGAGGTGGCGACCGCCTTGACCACCAGGCTCTCGAAAACGTACCTTGAATACGCATCGCCAACTGCAAGGAATGCAATACCGGCAAAAAGCACTTTTGTAGGGAGGAACGGGAAAACCGCGAGAGAGCCAACGGCGAGAAAAACCTGCGCAAAAAGAACGGAATGCATCTTCAGGCTTTTCCGCTTCGACACGAGATAAAGCGACACTGCTCCGCTGACGAAGGCAAATAAAGCCATGTGCAAGCCAATGCCCCAGAAATCTATGCCCCGTGCGTTTAGGAAAAGGGGAAGGATGAATGCGTAAACCAAAGCGTCGCTCACGCCGTTTACCGCAAGCACGGCCATCACCTGCCGGAAAACGGGGGGCTTGAACCGGGGGTCAAGGCTGCGCCAAGACTTTGAAGCTGTTTTTTTCTCACTTCGTCTTTCGACCACCCTCAAGGAAGGCAGGAACATCGCAAAGCTCAGGGCGGAGAAAAGCAAAAGCGCCGCAGAAAGGGGAAGGAAAGCCAAAGCCACTCCGGCCGCAAGACCGCCGATTGCCGTTGCAATCGAGGCGATTGAAAAAAGGGATATGGAAATGTTCGAATGCCGCTTGAAGGAATCGAAAGCCGCGCTCCTGTTGACCGAGGAGATTGCCGCCGTCCTGCCCCCCTCGAGGATTTTGCCCAAAAGGAATCCAGGCACGCTGTTTGCCAGGAAAAACACCACGCCGCTTATTGGATAAAGAACGGAGTTGAGCAAAAACAATTTGCGCACCCCCCGAAGGTCGGCAAAATAGGCAAAAGCAATCCGCAGGACCTGGAAAACGATTGGCGCGAGGGCGAACACAATCCCGATTGACTCCACTCCAAGCCCGCGCTGCGCCAGCAACAGGGGCACGATGACGGCGAACGCGGCCGTGAAGAAAGCGTCCAGCAAGCTTGCGAGGAAAACGGGGTCCACAATCCATCAACCCTTTGGGGGGAAACAAAAAGGTAAATACTGCCTGAAGGAAAAGCCTGCCGCCTTCCACTCACTGCAGGGCAATTCCCTTGAGGCTGCTTTTTTCAACCCTCCGGAAGAAACGAAGCGGAGTTGAATTCAGCAAGAATATCTCGGCGGTTACATTGACTGATGCCGACACCATGTGGCCGCCGGTTGCCGCCATCCTGCCCGGCTTCGCCTGCGCGAGTGAGGCGTGGGCGTGGACAACCACTTGCCCCCTTTCATCAAAACACGCGCTACCCTGAAGCGAGACAAGCTCGGCCGCTCTATTGAATTCAGTCGCAATGTACTTGCCATTCTTCAAGAAAGCGAGCTTGGCATTGTCAACAAGGCCAATGCCGCCGAGGATGACTGCCGACTTCCAGCGGGCCTTGCGCAAGGCGGCGGAAATTCCTTCGACGACTTCCTCGCCTGGGTGCAGGCGCACGACTGCAAGCGAGCCGGTTTTGCGGAAGAGCATTTTCCTCAACGGGCTAACGGCAAGAACGTTTTTATTTCATGCCTTGAAAAGAGGTATGCCATGAAACTCAGGAATCCTTTCATCCGCGACCATGCCAAGGCAGCAGCCAAAGATTTCCACAATGTAGCGAAACTGTTGGGCTGGACTACTGGCAAAGTGAGACGCTACGACGAAAGCGATTTTACAGGAGTGGGAAACAACGCATGGGGAGTTGAGATTGAAGCCAAAGACCCCCGGGGAGACTCGTTTCAAGACCTAGCGGAACACATAGATGGAATCCGAAGCTTCATTGAACACAAGTCCAAGCGCGTCTACGGTGCCGTTTGGGACCCCTATTGGGGAAACGGAAAACACCACGCCGTGTTTTGGAATAGACAAAGGACTAGCTAAGTGCCTTCGCGCCACTCGCCGAGGTATTTCTTCTGCTCGCCCGTCAGTTCCTCGAGGCCGACCCCCTCTGCTGAGAGCTTAGTTCGCGCCACAGACTCGTCAATTTCCGCAGGAACTTCAACAACTCCTTTTGCCAGCTTGCCCTTGTTTTTCGCGAGAAATTCGCTTACAAGCGCCTGGTCGGCAAAGCTTAGGTCCATGACTGCGCTTGGGTGGCCTTCTGCCGCCGCAAGGTTGATGAGCCGGCCTTCGCCAAGCAGGTAAAGCCGCCTGCCGTCAGCCAAAATGAATTTTTCCATGAACTCGCGGACCTTCTCGCGCTTCTTCGCGAGCTTTTCCAAGGCGGGAATGTCGATTTCCACGTTGAAGTGCCCCGTGTTTGCTAGGATGGCGCCGTCCTTCATTAGCGAAAAGTGCTCTTGCCGGATGACGTGCTTGTTGCCGGTCACGGTGATGAAAATGTCTCCCGCTGCGGCGGCGTCCTTCATACTCATTGACGTAAAGCCGTCAAGGTGCGCGCGAAGCGCCTCAACCGGGTTGGTTTCAACTACTATTACTTTCGCGCCCATTCCGCTTGCGCGGTTGGCAACGCCTTTTCCGCAGTGGCCGTAACCCACTACAACAAAGTTGCGGCCTGCAAGCAGCACGTTGGTCGCGCGCAGGATGCCGTCAATTGTTGACTGGCCGGTGCCGTAGTAGTTGTCGAACAAGTGCTTGGTCGGCGTGTCGTTTACGGCGACAACGGGGTACTTGAGCGCTCCTTCTGCCGCCATTGCGCGCAAGCGGATTACGCCCGTAGTAGTTTCTTCCTGGCCGCCGAACACTTCCTTCAAAAGCTCCGTGCGCTTGGTATGGATGGCGTTGATGAGGTCTGCGCCGTCGTCAAGAGTAATGTGCGGCTTCAGGTCAAGGCACTTGTTGAGGCATTCGTAGTACTGCTCGTTGCCCATTCCCTTTATTGCGAAAGTGGGAATGCCTGCGGCAGCCAGGGCGGCTGCAACGTCATCTTGGGTGGAAAGCGGGTTAGAGGCACAAACGCGGACTTCCGCCCCGCCTGCTACCAGAGTGCGCGCAAGAACGGCAGTTTCCTTCGTAACATGCAGGCAGGCGGAAATGCGCACGCCCTTGAGGGGCTTTTCCTTGCTGAAGCGCTCGCGTATGCGCATTAAGACGGGCATCTGCTGCTCTGCCCACGCGATGCTTCGCTCGCCCTGCGGCGCGAGGGACAAGTCTTTGACGATGTTTTCAACCAAACTGGCCACCACTGGATTCGAGCAAGAGAATTAGTGCCTCTAAAGCAATAAAAAGCGTTTTATTTGCAGACGCAATGAAGACGTCATGTCCTCTTCCGAAGCCGCCCGCCTGGATGCAAAAGGCAGGCTGCTCGTCCCAAGTGGCTACCGCGACTTCCTGCGCCTCAAGGAAGGCTCCGAAGTGCTCATCAGTTTGGATGCTGAAAACGGCCGCCTGCTGGTCGCGCCAACAGGCGAGGCGAAGCTACTGTCCATGAAAATCGGCATAGGCGACGCGCCCGGCAGCCTCGCGCGCGTTGCAACGGCATTGGCCGACGAGGGAGTTGACCTCGTGTCAAGCGAGTCGCGCTCGGTAGCGCGCGGGCAAAGCGCCGAGTGGCGGGTGCTGTGCAGCGCGAAGTCCGTGAAAAGCCTTGGAGCGGTACGCAAACGCGTGCTCAAGGCAGGGGCAACGAACTTTTCCGCCGAGAAAGTTTAGTGGGAAAAAAGTGGGAAAGGCTTAAATACTTGTTTTGCCACAACTTATTTGCGGAGTTGTAGATTGTGGAAGCGATATTTTACTGCAACAGCCATCATCGGCCGGAAATTCTCTAGCGGCCGCCTTTTCGCCTCTTTTTGCGTTTTCGTGGCTGTGGTAGTGTATTAGCTGCATTCAGGACTGTGGATCCTGCAGACCGGGTGCGATTCCCGGCCACGGCCCTCTCGAGGTGTTTTGAAGGATGGAAAGGGATTTACTTCATTGTCGCAATTCCAAGCAAGGGGGCGCTTGCGCCTAGGGCGCAGGAGCTCGCGCGGGAACTGGGCTTCGCAAACGGCGTTTCAGGCCGGGAATACCTGATTTCGGGCAACGGCAGTGGATACCGTTTCCTGCTTGCGCGAGCCAAGGACATTCCGGCTTACGTCGAGTCGGGAGTGGCCGACATCGGCATTACCGGAAAGGACTTGGTTGAGGAACAGGCGGCGGCCGTGCAACTGCTTTTAGAGCTGCCTTTCGGCTATTGCCGGCTGGTCTATGCAGTTGCAAAGGACGCAAACGGCAAAGCCCCTGGAAGAATAGCAACCGCCTTTCCAAAGCTTGCTGAAAAGTTCCTTTCGGCAAAAGCCATCAACGCGCAGGTAGTGCGGCTTTCCGGCGCAGTCGAGGCAAGCGTTGCCGCCGGCATTGCCGATGCGGTGATTGACCTTGCGAGCTCCGGCAGGACGCTTGAGGCAAACGGCCTGCAAATAGCCGAGGAGGTAATGCGCTCGAACGCGGTCGTAATTGCGAACGCCAAGTCGATGGAGGAAAAGGCCGAGGCCATTGGCGACGCCCTCAAAATCTTCAGCGGCGAGTTTCAAATCCTGAAGAGCGAGCTTGCATCGCTGGAGCAACAAGAGCGCAGGCGGCTTTTGCGGAGAAACCAGCGCAGCGGCGAGGAGGCAAGGAAAACCGCGCGGGAAGTTTTCGACCGGGTCGAACGGGAAAAGGACGAGGCACTTTGCTATTACTCGTCTGCTTTTGACGGGGTTAAGCTCAAGCCCGACGACTTTCAGGTGACGCCGGAGGAAATAAAGGAAGCCTATTCGCTTGCGGGAGAGGAAATTGTCAACGCGCTCAAAGAAGCTGCTGAACGAATTGGCCGCTTTGCAAAAAAAGAGCTCCCCACTCCGTTCGAGCTGAAGATGGAGGGCGGTTTTGCAGGAAAGCGAATTGTCCCGCTTGAAAGGGTAGGCGTTTACGCGCCGGGGGGGACCGCCGCCTACCCGTCTTCCGTGCTGATGGGCGTAGTGCCGGCGAGAGTTGCCGGCGTGGCCGAAATAATCTTGTGCACGCCTTGCGGCAAGGACGGGAAATGCAATCCGGCAGTATTGGCGGCAGCCGACATTGCAGGCGCTACGGCAGTGTTCAAGATGGGAGGGGCGCATGCAATTGCTGCAATGGCAATTGGCACGCGAACAATCCTCAAAGTGAATAAGGTGGTGGGGCCGGGCAATGCTTTCGTGGCAGCTGCCAAGCTCGAGGCGGTGTCGCGGGGGCTTTGCTCAATTGACTCGCCAGCCGGGCCAAGCGAACTACTGGTGATTACCGACGAGAGTGCAAACCCGGCATTTGCCGCTGCAGAACTGCTTGCGCAAGCCGAGCACGGGCCTGACGCTGCAGTTGTGTTGCTAGCAACGTCGGATGAAGTGCTTGAAAGGGTTGAAGCTGAAATGCGCAGGCAGCTGCCCTTCCTAGAGCGCAAGCAAGTAATTCGTAGGGCGCTTGCGGCAAATGGCGCGCTCTTGGCCGCTGACGACGTTGAGCAGGCAATTGGCTTTGCAAACGAGTATGCACCCGAGCACCTGCTGTTGCTGG
>CAZPDD010000063.1:0-7349 GCA_964585235.1 Microcaldota archaeon
GGGGGGTCGGGCAGCCGCGGGGTGCCGAAAATCCCGGGAAAACGGCAATCGCAACGCAGTTAAGCCAAGCGAGCCCGGGCTCTCCGGTTGAATCCAAGGCAGAGGGGGGCAAAACGCCAACTGAACACTATTCGCGCCAAAAAAGCACCCAATTCGCCTACTTCAAGGTAAGCACGCAAGACGGAAAAGCCATTGAGGACTCGCAATTCACCATCTACAACTTCATCACCAACTCATTCGCCTTCTCGCCGACGAAAAAACAGCTCACCCTCGCCGTGGTCGAGGCCCTGCGCGAACAGCCACTATCCTTTCCTGCGCTTGTTGAACAGCTGAAAGCCAAGAAAAGCACGCTCTACCTCCTTTGCCTGTCGCTCGAGCGTTCGGGCCTGATTGAACGCCAAGGCCGCAACTCACCCTATCAGCTGAGCAAGTCGTTTGCCCACGCGCTGCGCAAATACGCCGACTGGTGGGAAAAATGGGCGGATTGAACGCAGGCGGCGCAAGCGCGGTTTTTATAAGCTTGGCCCAAGAAAAACAATTCAACAACCCCCGGCGGTGTTTCAAATGGGTTTTTTGGACTTTTTCGGCAAGAAGGAAGTGCAGCAAAACGGCGTCTACCACATTGCATGCGAACTGCACCCCTACCGCATCACCCCCAACACGAACGACTACGTCGACCTCGAGATTGACTTGGTGAACGAAAGCAACGCCGACGCAATGACGTCAGTCATCGTCAACGTCAGCAAGGGAATCGGCGTTGACCGAAGCGCGATTTCCCAAAGCCGCGAAATCCGCCTGGGATACTTAAAGCCCGGCGAGCGCAAGCACCTGAAAGTCCAGGTGTGGGGAACGCAACGCACCGAGAAGGGCGTTTACGACATCAACGTCCACGCCATTTCGCACTTCCACGACTACGCGCACGTCCTCAACCGCGCAACCAAGCGCCTGACGTTGCGAGTCGAGTAGTGAAGCAAATGAAAGTCCACTTGGTTGATGTTACGGTTTTACGTAAGTCGCTAGACCGTGTGGCGAATGTTTCAGTGAATTTTAACGAACATCCTATGTTCGAGCACTTGCCAGAATTCAAGGGCGTAATCTATAGGAACAAAGTCGCATTGGAAGTTTTTGACCACCCCGAACTTACTGCCGGCACTTCGGCCGAAGCGCGTACAGCCAAGATACAATCGGCAATCGAAAGTAAATACGGAAAGACGGTGCTCAATCCCGACCAAATTATTCCCAGCCACTCGAGTACTGCGCTGGTTCACGTTGTTGATGGAAGCGGAGCACACTGGCTTGTCGCAAACCCGCCTTTCGAAGACATAGCTGCGGGGCTCAAGAACTATTTTGAAAAAACCGAAGAAGCGTCGACAGTCATCAAGCCAGTGTACGCGCCCTCCCTCGGCTCAACTGGACGATATGCTCGGGGAGGGGGAGACCGGGAAATGGGCAAATTCTCTAAGACCCAAATTGGTTCCAAGGACATCGCCCTGGCAAAGCAAGCGACCTTTTCTCCAAAGCAGTCGAAGGTCTACCAGGCACTCAAGAAACGCCTGGAACAATAATGTTTTGTAGTGCCTAACTTTTTTCCGCAAGCCGCAAAATGTAGTGCCTAACTTTCTGCGGAAAAGCGGATTAGTTACCCTACATTATTTCTTTCCCGCCCCGCCCGCGGCCGTTGCAAACTCTTAAAAACAGGCTTCCCCACTTGTTTGCTATGAAGCGCGTTTCCGAACTCATTGGAATGGATGTCTACAACGACCAGGCGAAGTTCATCGGCCGGGTTTTCGACGTCATCATCGACCTACAGAAGGGCGAAGTCGTCCGCCTTGCGCTCCAGCCGATTAACGCCGGCAACAAGGACGAGGCCGCGCGCCTATTTCGCGAAAAAACCATCCTTTACAAGGCAGTTCGCGCGGCGGAGAAGATACTTATTGTCAGCAGCGCCCCCATTGCGGAAGAAGAGCCGGCTCCGGAACAGCCCGCCAAGCCAGAGGGCTACCGCCACAGGTACGGCTACGGCGCTGGAAAGTAAATTCGCCAATTCTGTTGAAATTTCAAAGCGCTGCGAAGTTTGTAGTGCCTAAAACTTTTTTTGCGCGCCGGGCAGCCTCATAAACTCGCAGTGCCCAAGACTAACTTTTTGTCAGCCGAGGCTGCGCCGGACTTCCGCAGCCGCGACGATTTCCTTGGCCGGGTTTTGTTTTTTCCTCAAGAGCATGTAAATGCTGCTCGTCAGGTTGCGGTGGATGAAGTGCTCTTCCTCGGTTGGCCCGAGCTTTTCGCCAAGCGCGTCGTCAAGCAGCTTGACGTCGGCAAGCACTTCCCTCCATGCTTTTTTCTTTGCGGCTAGTGCGGCAAGGTTCTCGCGGTTCAAGTAATTCCCGGCAGTCACCAGATACTCGCGCAAGAGCGGCCACAGTTCTTCAAGCCCGGCTTCAACGTCCTTGCCGCGGGCCTGCGCCAGGCCCCTGCCGGTTCCAATCAATTCCGGCGGAATGCCAAGCGAGTAAAGCCCGCCGGTAAAGCCAATTGCCCGCGGCAGCGCCTTGCCGTTCACGCTCCGCGCGTAGCCAAAGAGGCCGATATGCAGCTTTCGCTCGCGCCGTTGCGGCAGGAATGCCGCCGCCGCGTTTATTTCCCCTGCGATTTGCTCGATTGTCTTGCGGTAGGGACTTGAACAAACGCTTACGATTTCAAGGGCGGTTTTCGAGTCCATTTGTCGCCCGGGCTTGCCGGCGCCCTTCTTGTTGAGGATAGCAATTGCTTTTTTCACGTCCTTTTCCTCGTAGTCGTAGCGGAAGGCGGACTGCAGCGTGAAGGTGCGCACGCCCGCGTGTTGTTTGGCAAACCACTTGGCGTTATGGGGCGTCAGGCCGCCGCGGAAAGGCAGGCACCCGACGCCGATGATTGGCAGCGTCCGCACCGAAGTCTTTTCCTCGAAAGCCGCGCACTCGCCAAGCGCTGCCTTTGCCGCGACTGTTGCCGCCACGAGGCCGTTGTTGAGCGCGGGGTCGCTTCTTGCGATGAACACGCGCACTGCCTCAAGCGGAAGGCGCGTGGCCTTGCATTGGCGTGCATACTCGCGTAGGATTTTGCCGGTCTTTACCAAGTCTTCGGGGTGTTCGATAAGCGGGATTACGCGAATGTCCTCGGGCCCGACTTTGGCAAGCTCGAATGCCTTTGCAATGTCCTTTCCGCCAAATGCTTTTGCAATCGCGGCGTATTGCTTGCGCAACAGGAAGGGCTGCCTGCCGCTAGTTGTCAGTGGTAATATGCACTCGAACACCGGCGGCGAGTGCACTCCCGCCGAGCGCGCGAAGTCATTCGCGCTTATGATTGATGCAAAGGCGCGTGCGATGCGGTAGCCTTTCTCGACCCACACGTTTGGCACGCGGAAAGTGAGAAAAACGTCCTTTCCAAGCTGCCGGCGCTTGAAGTAGGAATGGTGCTTTTCAAGCAGGCGTTCGACAACCGCCTCGTCAACGTGCTTTCCTTCCCAGTCCCACATGTACTCGCGGCAGCCCAAGTCCGCGAAGCTTTTGAAGCACTCTTCAGCCTCGTGCTTCGTGTCGACAAAACCCTGTCCTTCCGAAAGCCAAGCCGGGGGCCGCGCGTTGTCCGGATGCTGAGTTGCCATGGTGGCCGGTGCGTGCTCGATTGTCATTAAAACCGGTTAGGAAGCGAAGGCATTTATTTGCCTGCTTGGTTCTTTATCTCCGCTGCCAGTTCTTTAAGTTCATGTATGAGCGCGAGCCATCTAGTCCGTTCGGTCCCAGCTGCTTCCTTTGCATTTTTCTCGCCCATTTTGGGCACCCATCGCAAAACTTCGTCCCGTCGCATAATTCCTGGCGTCGGAAATATCTTTTCAGGCGTTCTTCGTAGTGTAGATGGTACGGCCTCCAAGTCAAGGGGAGGTTTAGCAATAACTGCGCCATATCCGGCGAGACTATCGTCAGTCAAGGCAAGAGACGTCCTGATTTTTCCATTGCTTGCCTTCTCAAGTGCTTTTTCGATAGCGTTAACCGAAGCATGGGTGCTTATCAGCGTGTCTACGATCAACACGTGCTTTCCCGCAAGCGCATGCCTTCGCACTAACGAAGTCATTTGCTCCAAGTATTTTTCTTCTTCTCCGAGAGTTGGGGGCCTTGCTAACCTGGCATTGGGTGAAATCAGCCACATCATCGGCTTTTTGCCCAACCCCAAGTCGTGCCAAAGCGCATTAGCTAAAATGAAGGCGGGGGCTGCAGATCTTGCCGTAAAAAATATTGCGTCAGGCTTCCGTGCAGCCACGTTTCTGAGAAAACTCGGGAAAGAACGAATTAACTGCTCTCTTTTCTCTCCGATAAAAACCCGCCCGGGGGTTGGCCCAGCCACGAGTAGTTATCGGATTGCCCTTTAAAATATCCTTGGCCATATTTCACAAACTCACACATGTTGAGTTCCACCTCTCAAAACGAGTTTTTCCCTCTAGGAATTCACCCTCCCCCCTCGGGGATACGGCTTTTTAAAGCCTGCCGCGTTTAGTAAAACGGGTTTTCTAGACGTGAAAACGCAAATTGCGTCTTAAAAGCCCGAAAAAACTCTAGTGGAGTGGTGAGAAAATATGGCAGCAAAGAAACCCTTCGGCGGAATGACCGTCAACTTCGCTTCGGTTGGAGACTGGCCAATCAGCAAGATCTTCCCCGCGGGAGCGATGGCCCCGAGCGAAATGACGAAGAAGGTATGGGCATTCGTCAAGAAGAACGGACTGATGAAGTCATAAGCAGGACCCCGGCCTAAACCGGTTTTTTCTTTTTCTTTCATTTTTTTCCCAAATCTCCCAAGAGGTTTTCCCAAAAATGGCGAAGAACGTCGACGAAGCAATTTCAGAAGAGGAAGAGCGCGAGCTTGAGGAGGCCGACGACCTCGTGGAACAGGAGCAGGACAAGGAATACGCCGACGAAGGCGGGGAAAGCACCGCCCCGACAACCGGCGTAGGCGGCAAGTCCTACCTCGAGTTCGTGTGCACCAACTGCGGCAAGCGCTCTTTGGTAAAGCACCCGTTCACGACGGGCTTTCACTGCGGCAAGCGAATGACGCTCGTAGACCACCAGGCGAAGGAAAGCCTTTCCTTCGCAAGGCCCGGCGTTAAACCCGCAGCTGAAGGGAAGTCCACAAAAAAGCCGGTTGGAAGCAAATCCCCCGTCAAACCACGCAGTACGGCGCGCAAGCGCTAAGAGCCACCGCGCTTATTTTAAACAACCTCGGCACCAGTGTTTTTCAAGAATGGAAAAGCATCCGGCAAAAGGGCTCTTTCAGATAGTGCACTTTGGGAGCGGCCAGTCGATTCCCGGCACGCCCCACGGCCCTCCAGTCGAGGCCGGCGAGTTTCACACGGTTTTCGAACTTCCTGAAAAACGCCGCGAAGGCCTGAAACTGCCGGCCAACGTCCGCATAGTTTACAGGGCTGGAATCAAAACCAACTTGGCGGAATCAAGCGTTGACAGAGTCAATGCCTTCAACGTGCTTTCAATAAATAACCTAACTTTCGGGGAGAAAAGTTCCCTGCTTAGCGAAGCCCTGCGAATCATAAGGCCCGGCAAAGAGGCCTTTTTTGCCGAAACAATCAACCCGTCGTTGTTCACCGCCGAGCAGTTCGCCGCCTTGGCCAAGGGACTGGGGGCCAAGGCTACTTTCATAGTCCGTGACCCAAGGCCGGTGGCCGGCGGAAAAAAACAGGTTCCGCGCGCTAAACTGTCTCCCGAACAGCAAGAGCAAGACCAAATCCTTTTGGCGCATTTGGGAAATACTGGAAGGGCCCGCTTCCACGGCGGGCACGTCGCATATGCCGGACCGGGGTATTACCTCGTAAAAATAATCAAGGCGCCCGCACGAGGGGCTTGAGAATGACTGCCTTAGTTTTACCGCCCACTCCGGCGGCGAATTCCCGCGGGTCTGCCTTTATCTCCTCGAAAGTGTCAAAGTGCATCGGCACGGCGAACTCGGCTTGGATGTCGTCCGCCGCCTGCGCCGCTTCCTTCGCGTCCATCGTATAATGCCCGCCGATGGGCAGCAGGGCCACAGCTATTTTTTCCCCAGCAAGTTGCTTCATTTCCGCCACGCGGTCGGTATCTCCTGCGTGGTATATTTTCACGCCGCCGAAGTCTACAACAAGCCCTACTCCAAAGCCCCGGGGATGAAACGGCTTGCCGACATTGTAGGCGGGAACAGCGGTCGCCTTCACGCCGTCAAGCGAGGCACTTTGGCCTTCGGCCAGCCCGGTTGTTTTCTTGGTGCCCATGCCAGCAAGGTTTTTCACGCAGTTATTGCCGCAGGCAATCGACGTGTTTTCAGCCGCGACCTGCTTCACTTTTTCCGCGTCGCAGTGGTCGAAGTGCCCGTGCGTTATGAAAACAAAATCAGCCTTGGCAGGGTTGGCGGGCAGTGCGAACGGGTCGAAATACGCCGTCTTGCCCTGCCATTCGATCAAGAACGTGGCGTGGCCGCACCAAGTGATTTTCACGCCCCTTACTAAAAGCGAGTGCATTGCAACCCGACGCCTAAGCCCGAAGTGTGCGGCCGAGGCCGCCAAGCGCTTTTGCGCGCCCCGAGGTTTTCTCTCCCCGGCGAGTCCCCGGTTCACTTTTTGGGTTAAAGTTAAATCTTTTGCTTGAGCACCGCGGACCACGAGAGTTCCTCGACGTTGTGTGGCGCGTGTTCGTTGACGAAAAAGACGTGGGTGCAGTTGAAGAACTTGCCTAGCTTCGTCCAGTTGCCGGGCATGCTCTGCGCCTGGGAGATTATCATCAGCCGCATGCTTTCGGGAAAAGCCAGTCCGGCAAAGTCGTTGCTTGCAGTTCGGTCGGTGAGGAACAAAAGCTCGCCGAGCGATTCGGTGAAGTTGTTGAACTCCCCGCCTTTTCCGCGTATGACTACGTGCAGCTTGCGTTTGCCTTTCGCGTGTTTGAACATTGCGAGGCACTCAATTGCAGTGCACCGCACTGACAGCTTCCTCCACTCGCCCTTTTGTGCCATCCACTGCAAAAGCGGCTCTCCGACCAAAAGATAGTCGTCCAGTTTCTTTTCCTTGCGAAATGAAGTCATCCAGCGCCTGTTCAAGGGCTTTGGGCCCGACTGATTCATCAACTTTGCATCACCCGCCGTAAAAATGAGCTTGCATGCATTATGCATTCGGGCAGTAATAAGCTTTTGGCCGCCTTACCCCGCCAGTCAAACTGGCGGCAAGAGGGGGCTAAGACGCGGTTTTTGCCTTTTTCAGGCTTCAATCAGGTTGTTTACGCCTTTCCCGGCCTCCGGCAAGCCACTGTGCTGCCACCTGCCTTAAAAGCAGCGGCAAGGGAATTCAT
>CAZPDD010000064.1:0-7255 GCA_964585235.1 Microcaldota archaeon
GGGCAGGCACTTCAGCTGCTTCATGATGGCTGGCCAGCACAGTTTCGACTGCGACGACAAGAGCAAGGGGGGGTATTGGAAGGACGAGTGCCTGCAGCTGAACTTCGACTTTCTTACCCAAGTGATGCAAATACCGAAGGAAGAAATAACCTACGGGGAGGACGTCTGGAGCATTCCCGACTTTTCAAGCTTCGGCCCCTGCATTGAGAGCTTTTCGAAAGGAAGCGAGCTAGTCAACAGCGTGTTCACTGAATTCCGCGCAACCGGCGTTGGCGACAATTTCGAGCCGCTTGACATGCAGGTGATTGACGTCGGTTGGGGCTTCGAGCGCCTCTTGTGGTATTACAACGGCTCGCCAAGCGCCTATGACGCCGTCTTTGCGAAGGAAATTGACTTCATGCGCAAGAAGGCGCCCTTCGAGCTGCCGCAAGAATTGATGAGCCGCTATTCCAAGCTCGCCGCCGGCCTCGACGTTGAGACGACCATAAGCATGAAGTCAGAGAAAGAAAAAATTGCTCACCAACTCGGCATCAGCCTTGAACAAATGGAAAAAACCATCGCGCCCATGCAAGGCATCTACGCAATTGCCGACCACTCCCGCGCCCTTCTCTTTGCGCTCACCGACGGCGCGCTTCCAAGCAACGCAGCCGGCGGCTACAACCTGCGCGTGCTGTTGCGCCGCGCGCTGAGTTTCATCGACGAGCACACGTTCGACTTCGAGCTAATTGACTTGATGCACATGCAGGCTACTGACTTGCGCGGCCTTTACCCCGAGCTTTCCGAAAACCTCGGCGAAATCGAGGAAATCCTTTCGTGGGAAAAGCGCAAGTTCAAGGAAAGCCTCGAGAAAGCCAAGCGCACCGCCTCGCAAACGATTTCAAGCAGCAAGCCAATCACGACCCAGCAGATGCAGGTGCTTTACGAAAGCAACGGCGTGACGCCCGAACTGCTTGAGGAAGTTGCAAAAAGCCAGGGAAGGAAAGTTGAAATTCCAACCGACTTTTACCGCTTACTGACGGAAAAGCACGTGATGCGCAAGAAGGAGGCAAAGCCTTACGCAAAGGACTTCGCCGACCTCTCGCCAACAAAGAAAGTTTTTTATGAAAAGCCCCTCCTCACGGAGCTGTTCGCACGCGTGGTCGCAGTCCGGGGCAACAAAATCGCGCTTGACGAGACTATTTTCTATCCAGAGGGCGGCGGCCAGGCTGCTGACAAGGGCTGGATTGCAGGCAGGGAAGTGGAGTTCACCGACGCCGTCGACGGCGTTGTAATCCACCACTTAAAGGATGCCGCCGGCATCAAGGAAGGCAGTGCGGTAAAGCTCGTGCTTGACGCCAGTCGCAGGCTTGCGCTCATGCGCCACCACTCTGCAACCCACTTAGTAATCCAAAGCGCCCAGCGCGTGCTAGGAAAGCACGTGTGGCAGTACGGCTCGCGAAAGGAGCCGGAAGAGGCTCACGTTGACATTACTCACTTCAAAAAACTAACGGCCGAGGAGCGCGAGGCAATTGAAAACCTCGCTAACGAGAAAGTCGCAGCGGCCTTACCAATCCACTCGCTTTGGCTCGAGCGGGGGGAGGCGGAGAAGAAGTACGGCTTCCGCCTCTACCAAGGCGGCGGCGCCATTGGCAAGACGCTTCGCGTGATTGAAGTCGAGGGCTTTGACGCGCAGGCCTGCGGCGGCACTCACTTGTCCAACACTTCCCAAATCGGCTTAATCAAGATTGTCGGCAGCGAAAGCATCCAAGATGGCGTGGTGCGCTTGCGTTACGTCGCCGGCCCGGCTGCGCTCAAGTGGGCGCAGGAGCAGCAAAAGCTGCTTGACAATGCGGCGGAAGTGCTCAACTCCCCTGTAGGCGAAGTCAAGCAGGCGTCCGAAAAGCTCCTTGGCGACTGGAAGGAGCGCGGCAAGCAGTTGGAAAAGGCTTGGGAGCAGCTTGCTGACGCGATTGCCGAAAAGCTCATCTCGCAGGCAAGGCAGGAAAACAAAATGATGGTGGAAGCAAAAAATCTTCAGTTGTCACAACAATTAATTGAAAAAATAGTCGTGCGCGTCGCGAGGGAAAAGGGCCTCGCCGCAGTCGCAACAAACGCGGAGGGTTTCATCGCAGCCGCCTGCGCGGATGATTGTGAAATGACCGCCACACAGCTGCTAAAGCAGGCAGGCGCGAAAGGCGGCGGTAACGACAAGTTTGCGAGAGGAAAACTTGCGCAATAGGTTGGACAAATGGTGAGGATAGAATTTACACGAGCCAATAGGCTAAAAGCAAGAGCAAAATGGTTCGAAGATATAATCAAGTCGGATCAAGTTTCGCATGAAGCAAAATATGCGATGCTTTACTCACTGGATGCTGAAGAACTCCAAGATGTTATTATTGGTATTAAGCCTGCCGCTACCATGACGGATGCAGTAAATCCAGTCAAATGGTGGGAAAATCTATCCCTGCATGTTCAACAGGCTGTAAAAAACTTTCCAAGACTAAGGGATGAACCGATTTACCCCCGGAGAATCCTCGCCATCAAACCACATGAAAATGCCGAAAATTTCATGCTTGTAAACTACCCTCGCCTTAGAGAAGTGGTGCAAAGAAACCCTGACGTTTTTGACAAGGCTGGCAAGCTTCCTCCGAACCATTTAAGCGAACCGCAAAAAGTTACGTCATTCATCCAAAAAGCATTTGAGCTTGAAGGCAATCTTTCATGGGGACTACTTCTTGGTTTTGAAAGAAAAGCAGCAGAACAATATTCAGGCGTGTTTGACGACAGTTTGGCTGATTTAATACGAAAGCGCATGGCCTTACCCGAAGAGCTTTATGCTCTTCAAAAGGAAGCGGGCAGGAGTCTAAAATCCAGTCGCAGAGTAAGGCGACGCACTGCTTTCGTCCCCCGATTAGATATTCTCTTTGAAGCGAGGCTTCCTGAAATTGTCGAGAGTGCAAGACAAGCTGGCATTTCTGCTACCGAAAGTAAGGCGCGGGAGTTGTGGCCAAACGTTAGAAAGTACTTTACGCACTTTACAACGCGCAGGGTTGGTGGTTTGACCTATTTCAACGTAGGACTTGGTCCAAGTTCACAGATTGCCGAATATGCGGCAAGTCGAAAAGCCTCTGACATCGAACAGGTAGTTGAACGACTGAAAAAAAAATATTCTGCCGCATTTTTGATAGGGAGAATTAAAGGTAATGAATAAAGTGCCGAGAGCGAGATTTGAACTCGCGACCCCCAGATTTCCCGGTTAGCCCTTGAGTTTTTGCTAAAGCCCGCAAAGGCTTTTCTTATGAGTTTCACCAACGAACCTTTTCTTCGCGCTTCCCGCGCAGGTCAGCGCTCGAAAAGCTTCACCAAAACGTTTGCGAAGAAAAGGTTCTCTGGTGCTCTAACCAGGCTGAGCCACCTCGGCGCAATATCTTTGGGCTTGCTCAAAAGTAATAAAAGCGTCGGGTTACTCTACTCTTCCTAGTTAGCTATGGCCTACGATTTGGTTCTCGCGCTTTCAAAAGCCCTAGATTCCGACTTCATCTACGCACTCGTCCTATTGTCCTTCCTTGCCCTCGGCCTGCTAAAGCTGAAAAACCGCAAGCTCCTCCTGCTCGCCTTCCTGCTAACTGGCCTGGTTGGCCTCACGCTCAAGCCGCTCGCCGCCCAGCCGCGGCCCTGTAACGCGGGTGGCGCTTCCCTCGTCCCCTGCCCAACAGACTACGGCCTTCCTTCGATGCACGCTTCCTCCGCCGCTGTTTTCGCAATCGCCTCGCTTGGAAGCGGCTTGTTTTTCTTCTATTTTCCCGCAGCAGTCTTCATCGCCTACTCGAGGCTTTACCTCGGCGTTCACTCGCTTGACCAAGTTGCCGCGGGAGTCGCCCTGGCAATTGCGATGCACGCGCTTTCACTCGGCTTGCTTAATGCCTATGAAAAATTGAAGGGAAAACGAAAATGAACGAATTCGGCAGGCAGTCAATACACGTCGTCGCAGGCCTTGGCATAGTTGCAATTGGCGTTCTTTTCGGCAAGCCGGTTCTCGTGCAGCTTCTTCTCACAGCAGTTGCCGCCGGCCTTTTCATCATCCAGCTCAAGTTGATGAAAAAACGCCTGCCCCTCATTGACTGGGTGCTTGCCAACTTCGAGCGCTCCGGCGTGGAGTTTCCCGGAAAGGGCGCGATGCATTACTTCGCCGGCGCGCTTTTCCTAGTTACTTTCGCAAAGACTTTTTCCTTCGCCCTCGCCGGCATTGCAATCCTCGCGCTCGCCGACGGCCTTGCGACAATAGTGGGGCGTTTCTCCAAGAAGCGCACGCGTCTTAACTGGCATCCCGCAAAAACGTGGGAAGGCACGCTTGCGTTCTTTCTCTCCGGCGTTGCCGCCGCAACTCCCTTCATCGGCCTGTGGCCCGCAACCGCCTACTCTTTCATCCTGGCACTAGTTGAAAGCGTTGACGTGGAGGTAGACGACAACCTGCTCATTCCGGTTGCCGCGCTTGTTTTAAACTACGCCGCGCAATTACTCTAAGCAAAGCCGCGGGATGAAGCGGTGGCAAAAGGTGTCTCGTGCAAATGGGAAAAGGCGTTTTCGTTTCATTCGAGGGAATTGACGGCTCGGGCAAGACCGAACAAGCCTTCCGCCTCTCCCACTGGCTTTTCTCGCGAAGCAAGAAATTCACATCCGTTCTCGTAACGCGCGAGCCAACCGCCGGCCTTTCCGGCAGGAAGCTGCGCAAACTCCTAAAACAGGAGAAAAACCCCTTTTCCCGCGCCGAGGAATTCCTAAAGCTTTACGTCAAAGACCGCCGCGAGCACTGGCGCGGCGAAATCAAGCCCGCGCTCGCAAGGGGGGACATAGTCGTTGCCGACCGCTTCAAGCACTCGAGCATGGCTTTCCAGCAGACGCAAGGCATTTCACTTAGCCACATAGTAGCGCTTCACAAGGGCATTCCCTCGCCCGACCTCACCATACTAATCGACGTGCCGGCTGAAGAGGCATATCGGCGCATCGGCCGCCGGGGTTTGGAGGGAAACGAGAAGTTCGAGCAGCTCGCGTTCATGCAGCGCCTGCGCGAAACTTACCTGCAACTGCCAAATCAGCTTCCCCGCGACAACATTGTCGTGGTCAACGGCAATGGCTCCCGCGAGCAAGTGTTCGAGCGGGTGAAGGGAGCGGCAGTGAAAAGCGGCCTATTCGGCCAGCTTCTTTGAAGCTCCCCTCTGATGGAATTAATTGCTTTCCCCCCACTATTTTCCTCCATGGCACGGCACGCGTTTTACAAGCTCGCTCTCGGCACTATTGAAATCGACGGGGTGCGCATGCACCGCACGGCGGGCGTGACGCCGCTGCAATCCGCCAGGGAAATGGTTTCGCTCCTAGCGCTAAAGCCAGGCGAGAAAGTCCTTGACGTATGCACTGGCTTGGGCTATACTGCCATCGAGGAGGCGGGAGCAGGCGCTCAAGTGACTACAATTGAAGTTGATGAGCAAGTACTTGCGCTAGCAAGGCAAAACCCGGCTTCAGGAAAGTTGTTTGAAAAAAACAAAATCAAAATTATTTCCGGCGACGCAAGCGAACTCATTCGTTCCCTTCCCGCCAATTCCTTGGACGCGGTGCTTCACGACCCTCCGCGCTTCAGCTTCGCCGGCGAGCTTTACTCCGGCGCTTTTTATGCCGAGCTCTTTCGCGTTTTAAAGCCGGGGGGGAGGCTCTTCCACTATACCGGCCGGCCGGGGGAAAAGTCCGGACGGAGTTTCACCAAGGGCGTCAAGCAACGGCTTGAAGCAGCCGGGTTTGTTAAAGTTGCTTGGGTTGAGCCAGCGCAGGGGTTTTTAGCCTTCAAGCAACCTACAAAAAACAGGGTTTTTCAATGAGCCAGGATGACGTTGAACAGGAACTTCTGAAGCGCAAGAGCGTCAAGGAAGGCGCTGATAAGGGCGTGTTTTTGGAAAAGCTCGCTTCCATGCCGCAGCGCGAGAAGACGCCGGAGGAAAAGGCGGATTTTGAAAAGAGGTTTTCCAAACTTATTGACAAGCTGAAGGCGAGGCAGGGCAAGTGAAGAAAGAACTCGGCCGGCAGCATTCGCGCACCATCCACGCGGTTAAAGACGCGCTTGTCGGAACGCACGCGTTTTTGCTCGCCTGCCTCGTCGCCCTAATCTTCCTTTACTCCTTCCTTGAGACGGGAGGCTTGCAGCGTTCGTTCTTCAACCTCGTTTTCTTCGGCCTGTTGTTTTACGTGCTGAAGAAAGACACTGCGGGGGACGAGCGGAGTTTCCGCATAGCGCTTTTGCTTGGCATCCCTGCCCTCTTGCTAAACCTGCTTTTCATCTGGCAGGTGAATTTCCTTTTCGAGGTGGCCAGCCTAGTTCTTGGAATTGCCTTCAACGCCTTCTGTGCACTGACGATTGTTTCCCACGCCGTGGGCGGGAGGGAAGTGACGCGCGACAAGATTTTCGCAGCCATCTGCGCCTATTTGCTCATCGGCATCAGCTACGGCTTCGTCTACGTTGCAATAGAGCGCATCAATCCCGGCTCGTTCGCCCAGTCGTCAAACCACGCCGGCACGGCCTTGAGCCAGACCGACTTGCTTTTCTACAGCTTCACGACAATCTCGACGCTCGGCCTTGGCGACATCAGCCCGCTCTCGACTTACGCGCGTTCCGTCACCGTTCTTGAAGCCATCACGGGAGTATTTTACATAGCGGTCATGATATCGCGCCTCGTCGGCCTCTACGCCGGCACTGCAAAGGAAAAATAGGGAAATAGCCCCGTTATTCTCTGGATGCCGGAAGCCCTTTTTGACCCAGTATCTCCACCTTGCCGGAGTCAGCGTCAACGCTTAGAAGCACGCCGTTTCGGATTGCCTTGGTGGCAACTCGCGTGCCAACAACGCACGGAATCCGGAGTTCCCTTGATATGATTGCTGCGTGGCAAAGCATTCCGCCCTCGTCGGTGACTATTGCACAGGCTTTTTCCATTGCGGGGACGAATTCGGGAGTAGTCATCGAGGCCACCAGTACGTCGCCTTTCCTGACTTTATCCAAGTCCTTGCTTGAAATAATCAACGCGGCCGGGCCTTTCGCCTTGCCAGGTGATACGGCAAGGCCCTTCAATTCCTTAGTTTCGTGAATTTTTTCCTGCTCGCTTGAGTTTTCGGAGTAATAGCCCGCCAGTTCATGCCCGTAAATGAGCCTTACTTGGCCGTCTTCAAGCACAATAGCGTGGTCCCTGAGCCGCTCATTGAGTTCAGCCTTAAAAGCGCTTGTCGCTCTCGCGCC
>CAZPDD010000065.1:0-7125 GCA_964585235.1 Microcaldota archaeon
TTGGAAACGGTGAAAACCGCATTGCGTGGGTGCACGTTGACGACGTAGTCCGGGCGCACGTCATGGCAGTTGAAAAGAAAGTTGCAAACGAGGACTTCATCATCGCAAGCAACGAGCATTTAACGCAAAAACAGGCCTTTGACGAATTGTCAAGGCAACTCGGCGTCAAGCCGCCAACCAAAACTGTTTCAAAAACAACCGCCTACGCAATTGCCAAATTGGAACGGCTTTTGCTACGGCTGACCGGAAGGCGGCCGAAAGTAACTGCAGAGGAAGTTGCAACCATTGCAGAAGACAGGTATTACGACGTCAGCAAGGCAAGGAAATTGCTAAGGTGGACGCCGAAAGTTAGCTTTAAAACAGCCGTCAAGCAAATGGTAGCCGCTTGGAAGAACCAAGCAACTAATTCTCATAAATAAGATATCTTTTTGATATGTTTATTATAAATTAGTGCTAGCTTTACCTGAATAACAAGCTTTAAATATACTATTTTCATATCAAAAGTATGACAAAAGGTGATACCAATGGATACTGTAGTTCGTCTCGAGGGTGCGGTTGAAGCTGCGCTTGAAAAACTGATTGGAAACGGCTTTTTCAAAACCCGTGCTGAAGTGATTCGGGCAGGGATCATGGTGCTTGCAAAGGAATACGGAGTGATGCCAAAGCCCGGCGAGGAGGCTTCAAGCCGCGGCAAGGGCGGCGGGCATACCCGCCTGGCGATGCAGGATTTTGCGAAGAATATGAAGGCAGGAAAGTGAGGGAAAAAATATGGATGACGAAGAAAAAAAACACTTAGAACGGCTCCTCAAGTTGCTTAAGGGGGACTGGAGCAAGGGAACTGTGAAAAACGGAGCTCAAGCCACGTTTGCGGAATTGTACAAACGTGACTCTGGACAAGCAGGGCGCCTGATGACAAAACTCCTTAATCACGAAAACGCAGAATTGCGTGGAAAAGGATGCGTTTTGGTGAAGCTGCTAAATCGAAGGGAATTCGCGGATGTTTTGGCAGAGCGGCTTTCCGACAGCGAATCCGGAGTAGTAAGGCGCGCTGCGAGTGCCTTGGGCGAAGTCGGGGGACCCGAACACGTTTCAAATCTTGTGGACGTGCTCAAGGCCTTTGCCGGCAAGCCTGATGTCCGCGTTGCTGCAATCGAGGCGATTGGCAAGATAGGGCTCCCTGCCAATTCAGGATTATTGACTATCCATCTTCAAACAGGTAACCGCAAGACAAGGAATGCGGCCAAGGACGCGTTGGAAAGTATTAGCCGCAGGGCGGCCGAAAGGCGCTAAGCCCCTTTTTCCCTCAGAAGATGATGCCTATGAGCAGCAAGAGGAAGGCGGCGAAAATCAGTAACTCGACGAGTCGGCTGCGGAACAGGAGTAGTGCGATTATAAGCAGGCCGAGGAAGGCTGTGCCGGGGACCGTAACAAACAAGCTTACGACAAAACCCGCCGAGGCAAGGATGACGGTAAAGGCATCTAAGAGCAGGAGCACAATCGCGTTAAACGCGCCTGCTATCGCGAAGTTGTTGAAGCCAGCGTCGCTTGATGCCAGGCCGAGGATGAGAAGTACAAGCAATAAGATGAACGCCCATTCCCATGAATTGAACCAATGAAAGCCCCTTTTCACAACTACCTCCCCGTAGTGTTTTAAGTTTAACCAAACTATTTTTAACTACCGGTTGCCTACAAGGTTTTAAGGTGGTTTTGATGAAGAAGACTGCGAAGAAGGCAACTGCAAAGAAATCAACTAAGGTGTCAAAAAAGATGGACGACTGCGGCTGCAACTGCTGCACGCCGATGAAAGGCAAGCCGGGCAAGGGCTGCGATTGCATGTGCTGCTGCGGGTGCTGAAAAGCTTCCCCCTTGCGCCGAACTATTCTTTCCCCCTTTTTTCTAATCCTATTTCTTGGGCTTAAACCCTAACTTTAAATACTTCAACTTTTACTTTAACCATATGGCTGAAGTCAGCGCAAGCGTTTGCGTTGCAATAATCGGCGGGGATGATGACGCGCTTGACATCCTCGAGCTTGGGCTAAGGCAGTTCCCCGCACGCAAAATCACCATTCTTTCACGGCCTAAAGAGCCGAAGGCGGCTGAAGTTGCAAGGGCGCTGTCTTCCGGCGGCTTCAAGGTGGAAACACGAGAGATGCCCGAACTTGGCTTTGAGCAAGTCTTCAAGGCCGTTGCCGAGGCGAAGTGGGACAACCCCGGCAGCCGCGTGCTCATCAACACCGAGACGGACTACCGCACTTCGTGCATCGCGTTAAGCGCGGCTTTCGTCAACGGCTTGCAGGCAATTGGCGTGCTTGATGACCGCGTAATTGCTTATCCGATAATGAAGTTCAGCTACTACAGCGCGCTGTCGGGGAAGAAGACGAAGCTGCTTGAGCTTGTTTCCAAGGCGGAGGGCGGGCGAATTAGCTCGCTTGAGGAGCTTGGTGAAAAGGCGGGCATGAGCCTGCCGCTTGTCATTTACCACCTTAGAGGAAGCCGTGAGAAAACGGGCCTCGAGGAGCTTGGTTTGGTGGAACTAAGCAAAAGCGGCGGCCGTGTTGGCGTGAGCCTCACCGCCCTTGGCAGGCTTATTGTCGGCGGCTACGTTGATTTCTGCAAGGACGGCTGCCGCGACGCTGAAAAGCACGCGCGGGCGCATGCGATGGTCTTAAAACAGCGGGTGCACTAAACACAAACCAGTTGCTTTCAATCAAAAAACAAGGTGAAGAAAATGGCTGGAAAACACAAGGTAGTTATTTACTCGACCCCGACTTGCGTCTACTGCCGCATGGCCAAGGCGTTCTTCAAGGCTAACGGAGTTGAGTACACGGAGTACGACGTTGCGGCGGACGAGGAGAAAGCGCAGGAAATGATCGACCGCTCGGGCCAGATGGGAGTTCCCGTCATCGACATCGACGGAAAACTCATCATAGGCTTCGACCAGACTTCGATAAAAAAAGCACTCGACATGTAAGTTGCGATGGCTGGAGAAGAAGGGAAGACAAAAGTGGCAGGGGCAGAAATCACCTGCCCTTACTGCAACGGGAAATCCGCCTTGCTTATCCCAACTGACCGCTGCCTGCCGTTCGCCAAGTGCTTAGCATGCGGCAGGCTCATCAAGGCAAAGCCCGGCTCGTGCTGCGTCATCTGCGACTACAGCGAGGGAAAGTGCCCCGTCAGCACAGTCAAGTGAGGTGGCTTTAGCACCACACACTCGCTAGGCATCCTTCGGTGCGTTCTTCTCAAGCCTTTTGATGGCAACTTTTTCAAGTTCCTTGGCATTCTGCCTGTTCTTCCAGCCAAGTACGCCGCTTATCTGCTCGAATGCAAGCCCGTGCAAATGCCTCAGTAGGACGACCAAGACGTGGTCTTCGGTAATAATATTTTTTTTGTGCAAATCAAGCAAGTGGGAAACCGCCCGGTCGAATTCAAGGCGGTCGATGACGGCCTGCTCGGGCTGCGGGGACTCGTCCGTTGCTTCATGCCCCATGTCCTCAAGGCTCGGCTTGTCGCTGTAACCATCTTCGCGCCTGATTCTGGCCAATCCGCGTTGGATGCCGCGCTTTATCCAGTTTTCCGCATAGGTGGAGAATTTAACCCCGCGCGTTTCGTCAAATCTCCGGGCCGCGGCAACGAGGCCTTGTTTGGCGGCTGAAATGAGCATCACCTTCTGTTCAGGGCTGCGGCCCTTCAAGTGGGGCCGTGCATAACGATTTGCCAGCGCAATATAGTCTTTAAATAGCGGCGTATCCTCGCCAACTGTTCGCCGGATTCTAGTGCTTATCGGGCCGCCCAGGCCGCCACGCGGAATCAACTTCCGTTTTTCGCGCAAGAAATAGATGCTCTTTCGGACTTGCCTTAAAGACAGGCCCGTGGCAGCGGCCAGTTCCCCGAGGTTCAAGCGGCCGGCGTCAGCAAGTTGTTGTTCGCTCGCTTGCGCCAATCTTTTTTCATCGGCAGTAAGTTGCCTTCTTTCGAAAACGTGTTTTTTAGGCGGGAACTCCGCCCTCGCCCGATCGGCAAGCCCGCCTGCATAGTCAAGCAGTTGCCCCGGGGTCATCTTCGCCAGACCGCGTGAAACGCCCATCTTCCTACATAGGCAACCGGCTGATTTAATAATGCCGCCCGGCTAATACCCCGATTAAGGAGGCGATGCCGGGTGGCAAATTTAGTGTGCAAGGCGTGCAACGTTTCAAAAGCGGCGCCGAATTGCCCAAAGTGCTCCACTGAAGAACAAGCCGTAGGGCTCGGCTTGGGGGCCGAGGCGGGAAAAGCCTCGTGCGGCAATTGCGGCCTCGTGCAGGCTCTCCCGAAGCACTGCGGCTGGGACATGACGATAGATTGAAGCAAAAGAAGGAATGTCTTTAATACCCAACAGCCATAATTCCTAAGGCGTTAGAATGGAAAACCTTCTCAAAATCCACAAGTGGCGTGCCAAGCACTTTTCCAAGATGAAGAATTATTTTGGGAAATGGGTCGCCATCTCGGAGGACGGCGTAGTGGCTGAAGCCGACAGCGCCAAGGAGCTTTTGAAAAAAATACCCACCCAACTGCGTTCGCAACTGCTTTTTACGCGCATTCAGACGCCGAAGGAAGCAGGCGCCTTGGTCGTATAAAAAAACTCGTATACGACCAAGTGAAAAAGCCTAGGCGGATACTTCCCGCCTAATGATGTTTCAAAAAAAATCCTGGGCTGAGGTAGCATGCGACGACGTGTACGGAATTCTTGGCAAAGTCGCTTGCTTCGAGAGGAGAGTTACGCTTACAGTTCCCGGATTTGAGGAACACCCGTTTGAAAGCACGGTTTATGTCTCATCACGCCTGAAGCACAACCTTCTTGGTAGAGACAATTTTTTCCTGCATTTCCGAGTAGGGTTCGACTTGAAAGAAAAAATGCTTTTCTTGGACGACCGAAAAGACTAGGCCTTATGCCAAAGTTGTGCCGGCAGATTTACGCAACCGCGTAGCTTACCAGCACTTGCGTCGCAAAGCCCGCGAGAAAACCAACGACCAGCGCGGCCATTGAAGCCACTCCCTCTCCTTGCGTCTTTCCGTGGTAAAGCATTTCCTTAACTACATAGACAACCGCGCCGCCGGCGAGCGAGAGGAACAGCAGGCTCAGCAAGTTTGACGCCCACACGCCGCCTATCACAGCGCCGAGGAAAGTCGGCCCGCCGCCAACCAGCCCAAGAAGCGCGAGGAAGCGCTTGTCGGGCTTGAAGCCCGCCAAGGGCGCGGCAATGCCAAAGCCCTCGGTTGCATTGTGAAGCCCAAAACCAATCACGAGCAAAAGCGCGAGGGAAATCGCGCCGCTTGCATAGCTCTGGCCGATTGCCAGGCCTTCCGAAAAATTGTGAAGGCCAATGCCCGCCGCAATCATGAATGCGAGCCTCCTCGCCCGCTGTTCAGAACTCTCCGCCGCCTGCGACTGCCTGATGAAGCGGCCTTCGAACCACACTAGGCCAAGCAGGCCGAGTGAAAAACCCCCCGCAAGCGCGAGGGAATACAAGCCGGCTTGGAAGGCGGCGGCATTTCCTGTAAGGGCGCCCAAAAGCTTTCCTTGCACAAGTGCTATTGCGTCGTGCATAATGTCAACAAGGAGAAAAAGCAGGATGCCCGCGGCAGCCGCGTTGAGCAATCCCTTCGTCCTTGAAGAAACGCCTTTTGCAAGCGCGATTGGCAGGCCGAAGTAGATGGTGAAGCCCGCAACTGCGCCAAGAAAAAGCAAATCAAGAAAACCCATAGCCCGCTAGCCCCGCGATTATAACTTGGTTATAGCCCCCGAAGCACTAATAAAAGTTGCTAAATGAATAGAACGGGCTTTTGCGTCTACGAATCTGTCACAACGAGGGTGCCGCGCATTCCAGAATGGCCCGCGCCGCAAGAGACGCTGCAGAAGTAGCTGAAAGGCCCCGCCCTGTCGGGAGTTAAATCAACGTCAGCGCTTTGGCCCGGCGACACTGCCTGGTTGATGCCGAATTCGACAATTGAAAAGCCGTGCGTAGCATCGCCGGCAGGGACGCTCACGTGAAACACCACGTGCTCTCCCTTCCTCACAGTTATTTGGCTTGGCTGCCATTCCCACTTGGTGCCGCCGTTTGTAGTGCCGACAACGTTAATCACGCGTGGGGCGGTAGCTGAAGTGGTTGAAGGCATTGACGAGGTAGTTGACGGGGAAACCGACGTTTCAGTTGTCGGAACCCCGCTTGAGGAAGGGCTTGCAGAAACAGTCGCGCCCACAACCACGTTGCCCGAGCCGTTGCCTTGTGTGCCGCCGGTGCAGCCTGCGATGAGAAGTGCGGACAAGACGAGGAGCAATGCAATAATTTTTTTCATGTCGGTAAACACCCGCTAGTGGAATTCATTACGCAACGGATGGTTAAAAAACCTTGTCAAGTAATAAAAAAGTGTTTTGTTTTTTTTAGCCTCCAAGCGTTCTTTTTGCCTTAAGATCGACAAAGTAATGGGCGATTGCCCAGAGGGGTGTTTGAAATGAAGTCCGAAACTGAAGAGGGTTTTTACTGCACGACTGCGGTTGAGTTCCTCTCGAAAATGCAAGGCAAGCTCAAGGGCGTCAATGATGCCGAGCTTGAGCTTCTCAGGCGCCCTCAACGCGTGCTGCAAGTTGCCTTCCCAGTCAAGATGGACGACGGAAGCGTGCGCATTTTCGGCGGCTACCGCGTGCAGTACAACGATGCCCGTGGGCCGTTCAAGGGCGGCATCCGCTTTCACTCTTCAGTCAACTTAGAGGAAGTGCGCACCCTCGCCTTCCTCATGAGCCTCAAGTGCGCAGTGATGGACATTCCCTTGGGTGGCGGGAAGGGCGGCGTCATAGTAGACCCAAAGAAATTGAGCGCAGGGGAGCTTGAGCGCTTGTCCCGCTCTTATGCCAAGGCGATTACGCCTTGCCTTGGGGAGAGGGTTGACGTGCCCGCGCCTGACGTGAACACCGACGGCCGCATAATGGGCTGGATGCGTGACGAGTTCGAGAAGTTCATCGGCCGGCCGTCTCCCGGCAGCTTCACGGGCAAGGCGGTTGCCAACGGCGGGAGTCTCGGCCGGGAGTACAGCACTTCGCTTGGCGGCGCAATCGCACTTCGCGAGTCCCTAAAGGCGCTCGGGATGGAG
>CAZPDD010000066.1:0-6994 GCA_964585235.1 Microcaldota archaeon
TTCAAGCTTTTACTCCCGCGCAAGAGAGCGGACTGGCCGGGCTTGCCTTCAAACTCTTTCTTGGTAAGGCGGGTTATTGCGCCGTCGAGGGCGGCGTCGATTTTCCTGCCGAGCTCGGAGGGCTTTTCCTCCTGGAATGCCGGGAGCAGCAGAAGCTCGGCGTTTTCAACGAATTGGTTTGATTCGGACCTGGCCTGCATGAAAATCCCCCTCGCATTGTTCGCTTTGATGGCTATTAGATTGTGAACGGGTTAATAACTTGCTTTTAGTGAAAAGGGAGCTAGCACTTTGACTCGAAAGTGTTGCCGTAGCCCCAGATTGCGAAATTGTTCTGCGACGGGTAGTAAGACCCGCATTTTTGCTGCAATATTTTCACGTAGCTGCTGAGGTCGTTGGTTGGCGAGAAAAGCAGGTAGTAGTGCTTCTTTGCCTGGTCCGTGTCGGGCGGAACGAACGTGATTCCCGATGCGATGAGCGTGCCGAAGAAGTCGCTGCACGTGTTTTCGTCATTGGCGCACGCCGCGACGTACTCGGGGTTTGACGGGTTGCTTGCGGGAGCCGGCCTGTCCGGCAGCTTCGGGCCCGGCGTCGGGGAGGGAGTTGCAGTTGGCTTGGGCGTTGGCTTTAGCGTGCTAGTAGTTGTCGTAGTTGCAACCGGTTCGCTTGAAGCAGCTGCGCTTGATGAAGCCGCAGGCGCCGCGCTTGCAGAGCCGGCGGGAAGGGTGAACATCGCGTCTGAGGGGGCTGCCACCGAATGGATGGACGTCGACGGGCTTGGCGCGGAGTCAGAGCCTGCGACAACCGCGCCGCTTTGTCCGCCCCCAAGGCAGCCGAGAAGCAGTGCCGCTGCGACAAAAAGGCCTAGGTAACGCAATTGCATATTCTTGTTGTTTGGGAAAACTGGTTTAAAAAACTAATTCTTCGGAGGATTTTGCCGCGAAGCGTAATGGTAGCGGTAGGCGAGGGCAAGGCCGAAGGCCGGCAGCGCCGGAACTCCGAACAAGGCGAAGAGGACGAACAGCAGGACGAGGTAAAAGGGGATTGAGCGCCTCGAACCTGAGAGCAACAGCGTTGCCGCAAGCGAGGAAAAGAACGAAAGTCCGAGCCAAAAAACTTGCGGGATCATTTCAAGACAAAAAGACTGCGCTGGCTTTTTATACCCGCGCTGCGTAAGCAAACTTTAATGCCAAGGAAAAAAACCGGCAAGCCAGCTGCCGCAAGCCAACTGCGAAACACTTCATTCGAACCTGCGGACAGCAAGCCCGAAGCAATGAAACAGCCCGCGGATTCAAACAATACCAAAATCATTGCGGTTGCGGCAGCCGTCCTGCTAATAGCAATCGCCCTCTTGTACTACCGCACCCAGCCCGGCCAGTCGATGCCCGCTTACGCCGCAGCGTCTGCATCCCCGCAGGCCCTAGGGGCCCTCGCAATTGCGCCCCCCGTTCCTTCCCAACCCGCCTACGGGCCTCCAGCTAAATCGCCTTCCCCAGCCGCCCCCGCGGCCTCGGCTTCGCCGGCAATTGCAAGCCCCGGCGGAATGCAGGCCGCAAGCACCGTGCAGGTGGAGATTAACGACTTTTACTACAAGCCCGACAACGTCAGCATCAGGGCAGGGGACACTGTAGTCTGGACTAACAACGGCGGCGTTTTGCACACCGTGACAACGGATGACCACACGCTCAACAGCCCGCAAATGTCGCACGGAATGTCATACAACCACACTTTCGCAGTTGCGGGCGCGTGGAAGTACTACGACAGCCTGCACCCCGGCTACTTCGGACTGGTTTACGTCAACTGATTCTTATTTCCACAAACGTTGCTCATGGCGCGAGCACTTGGCACAACCCGAACGCTTGAGGCGCGCCTTGGGCAAAACTAGAGTGGTTTGAAACCAGCAAGTCCGCGCAATCGCCTTGCCGTTCGCCCCACAATCCGACCAGCTGGTTGCATGCATCGCGCTTGCCAACCGGCAGCAGGCCGCACGTCCCTGCATTCGTTCCCTGCGGCGAGAGTTGCGCAATTGCCGCGCAAGCGGAAAGCGACGCAGGCGCCGCGACTACGGGAAGGCCGTCAGGACCGGCCACGCAAAGCTCCTGCGGCGCGGACGCCTCGGCCCCGGCGGCCATCTCTTGGGAAACCGCGTTTTCCACAACCGCAGTTCCCGCCAATGCCACGGCCGCAAGGAGGAGAAGCCCGTAAACAATCTTGTTTTCCAAGTTCATTGCAATAGGCAATTAAATCCTTTTCAGCCTTATAAGACTCGATGCAAGCGAAAAAAATTTTCCTCGCCCCGGCGGCTTCCTTCCTCGACTCGCCCAAGCTGGTGCTTCCGCTTGTGCTGAACCTCGTGCCGCAACTGGCTTTCCTTTTGCTCGCAGGCGTTTTCATCGCCGCCAACCCCGAAGTGCTTGCACCCGGCGCGCTTGACGCGCTGCTTTCAAACGGTCTCTTGCCTGCCTTGCAGGCGCTCGCGCCTTTCATAGTGCTCGGCCTGCTCATTGCGCTTGCATCCGTGCTGGTCGGAACTTTCACCGCCCTTTCCTACGCAAGCATCGGCCGTCAGCTTCACGAAGGAAAGAAAGCCTCTCTTTCAACCGCGTTTGCTTTTGCCAAGCGCGAGTACTGGCGTTACCTCAAGGCAATTGCCTTGGCGTCGATAATTTTTCTCGCCGTTGCGACAGTCTTGGCGCTTGTCTCCTACGCCGTCCTTAGCGCAATTGCATCCGCGCTTGCAAACAACTTTGCGGCTCAAGTCGCGGTTTCGGCAGTTGCCCTCGTTGCTTCCGTGCTTTTCCTGGTTAGCGCGGGCTTGGTGTACTTCGTGTTTCCCGGCGTTGTCGGCCTTGGCAATGCAGGCGGCTTTACTGCGTTGAAGTCGGCGGCGGGCTTTTGCAAAAACAATTTCGTCCCAGTAGTAATTTCGCTTGCCGTCGTGCTGCTCGTTTCCTACGCATTCGGACTGGCTGGCGCCGCCCTCTCAAACGGCATTCCGTTTCTCGGCTTTGTCCTCGCTCAGTTGGTTTACCTGCCGGTCAACGCCTGGGCGCTGCTCGTTCCGGTAATGCTCTCGCTTGAGAAAAAGTGAAAAATAAAAAAAAAGCAGGAAAAAATTACTTCTTTGCTTCAGCTTTCTGTTCGGGCTTGGCTTCGGCCTTCTGTTCCGCTTTTGCCTCGGGCTTGCTTTCCTTGGCTTCGGGTTTCTTCTCTTCCTTTGCAGCGGCCTCAGCGGGCTTTGGCGCCTTGGGCTCCTTAGGGGCTTTTCCTTCCTTCACCTTGGGAGTAAAGCCAAGTTCCTCGAGTTTTTGCGGCCCGGCTTCGGCGATTTTTGCGTTCACCTGCGCCGTCAGCGCGCCGATGGTGTTGCCTGAAACGAGTTTCTTGAGCTTCGAGCCGTGAGGCGGGTGCTTTACCCCCGCGCCAGTTGCTATTACGACTTTCACGCGCTTTTGCCCCGGAGTCTCAGCGCGCATTGGAAAGCCCGCGTTGTCGCTGCCGCCCGTCACAACGAGCTTGTAGCCCGGCAGGCCGACTATGCCGCCGTCGAATGAATCGCCGATTTTCCTGCCCGCTAGGGCGCCTTCAACCTCCTTCGCGACTTCGCGCTGGAAGCTGTTGCCGGTCTTGCCGTCATTAATTACGACGCGTATACCCTGTTTTGCCTTGTCAGCCACTTTCAACCACGCTCCATTTTATTGCGTCCCGACCCGATTGACCGAGTCAGTCATATGGTGCAATTAGTAAAGTAATTGAAGGGGAGGAAATAGTTAAATTCCCCTCCGATTGCGCGATTTTAACCTTCGACCGCCTCAATGAGCTTGGAGAGGAAGCGCCACAGCTGCATTGCCGCCTCGCCTTCGCTGCCCCGCTTTTCGTAAACGGTTTCAAACACTTTGGTGCCCGTCGAGTAGTCGCGCTCAACTTCCGCAATTGCCTGCTTGAATGAAGACGCGCGCTTTCCCTTGAGGAACAACAAGCCGGCCAGGGCGGGTGCAAGGGCTGCGGGCGCGCGGTCGACCACGTGACGCGAGCCGTTGAAGGCAAGGCCTTGGCGCAGGTAAATTAGTTTTATGCGCAGCTCCTGCTCGAGGTGCGCCTTGGCCGTCTTTCTTGCGATTGCAAGCGGCGCGAAAACGTCTTTGCCGCAAAGCACGCGGTAGTTGTTCTTCACTTCCAGGAAATAAAGGGGCAGCGAGTCGCGCGCATTTGCAATCTCCTCCGCAGAGAGGATGGCGAATGGCGCGAGCTTCAGGCCAGCGAGTTGTTCAACACTGCGTTGGTCCATTCGCCTTATGACTGCAATCGCGCCCGGCATCCGCCCCTGGCCGTCCTCAAAACCGTACTCGGCAACGCAAAGCAAGTTGCCGCCAAGCGCTTCCTTCAGCCTGTTTACTTCACCAACTTCCACCACTGCCACCTCCAGAAAAACCGCCGCCACCGCCGAATCCTCCGCCCGCCCCGCCGCCGCTGAAGCCTCCGCCGCCAAACCCGCCGGAACCCCCGCCGCCATAAAAGCCCGAATGATTTGCCAAGCCCCAGGACCTGAGTTTTTTCCTCCACTGCGGGACAAAGGCGTAAAGCAGTGCCGCAATGATTATTGCAGCCAAAAAAAGCCCCACCGGGCCTAACGTAAGCAAAATGAATGCGAAGAAGATGAGCAGGGAAAAGAGCGAGTCAAGCGAATTTGTCCCCTCGGGCGGGGTTGCCGGTTCATAGCTGTCCGTCGCAAGGTATTCCTTCATGCCCAAAAGCGCCTGCTTTATGCCCGCGGCATAATCCCCTTTCCTGAAGTTTTGCGGAAAGCTATCCTGCGCAATGCGGTTTGTAAGCAAGTCGGGCAGTTGCCCTTCGATTCCCTTGGCAGTTGCAATGAACCACTTGCGGTCGTCAACCGCAACGAGGATGACGACGCCGTTGAACTCCCCTTTCCTGCCAACTCCCCACTTGTTGCCAATTGCAATTGCGTAATCCGAAGGCGGCATTCCCTCCGTAGAGTTTACAATGACCGTGGCGATTTCAACGCTGGAGTTTTCGCGGATTTCCTGCGAAATCGCATTCAGCTCGGCAGTTTGGGCAGGGGAGAGCACGCCTGCAAAATCATTCACCGCGCCGTTTGGCGCGGGAAGGTTGTCAAAAGCCATCCCTTGCGCTAAAAAAGCCAGGCTCAAAAGGGCGCAAAAAACCGCGTAAAGCCGCAGGCGCATTTACTACGCACCCGCAGGTGGGAACGACACCTTGGGCGCATTTTCCGCACCCGGCGCCGCCTGGAAAAAGGCCTTTTCGTGCAGGCCCATTGAAGCGGCGACGAAATTAGTTGGAATCGAGCGTATGCGGATGTTGTAGTCGCCTACTGCGGCGTTGTACTCGTTCCGCGCGAAGGCAACGCGGTTTTCCGTCCCCTCGAGCTGCACCATCAGGTCCTGGAAGGCCTGCGTCGAGCGCAACTGCGGGTAGTTTTCCGTAATGAGAAGAAGCTTGGAGATTGTTGACTCGAGCTGGTTGGCGGTCTCGACCCTCTCGGCCTGCGACGTCTGCGTCTGCCACTGGCTGCGCAGGCGCGTCACTTCAGTAAGCACGCCTTTTTCAAAGCCGCTTTCCCCCTGCACTGTAGCCACGAGGTTTGGAATCAAGTCAATGCGTCGCTGGTATTGCGTCTCCACCTTGGCCCAGTTCTGGTTCACGTTCTGGTCAGATGCGACAAGCGAATTGTAAGTGCCGACATACCACAAAACCGCCAAGGCCGCAACTGCAACAACCGCCCCGGCAACTAACAAGAAAGAAATTCCACGGCGCATAAAGTCCTCACCTGTAAAGTAAACGTATCGCCAGCTTTAAATTACCCGCATCAAGGCGCAAGCGTCTTCCCCGCGTCCATTACGCCCGCAGGCCCTTGACGCGCTTTATTTCCTTCAGCAGCTCGTGGTCTTCATCGCTTATTGCCCCGCGGTACTTGCCCTCAAGCAACAGCTGGTCGTCTTTAGGCACGTCGATGTAAAGCACCTGCTCATAGTCAAGCTGCCGGCCGAAGGTAGGGCCTTCAATGCTCACCGCAACTTCCTCGCCCTTTCGCGCCTGGCTCACGCTTTCCTTCTCGCGCTGGATTTGCTTGAGCTCGCCCACTTCAGTGCCGTCTTCGGTCAGCACGCGGGCGTTGGGCTTGAGGGTGCCGGCGAGGATTTCAACTCCAACTACGCAAGGCTTGCTGACGCGGAAGCAATGGTCTTTCAGCACCTTGAACTTCGCGGGCATCGTCACGCTTGCAAAAGCTTCCTTCTTCTCCGCGGCCTTGTCCTCGGCAATCCAGCGCTTGTAGCCCTCGATGAGGGAGTAGATGATGCGGTCGTTGAAGACCTTCACGCCGTTGTCGTCAGCAAACCTGCTTACCTCCTCGTCAGGCACGGCGTTGAAGGCAAGGATTGCACCGAGGTACTTTTCCTTCTCGCGGACTGCGCTGGCCTCAAGCACGTCCCGGCGCGTCGGCTTGCCCACCCTTGCGCTGCGAACAGCAATGCCTTCGCCGGCAAGCATCTTGGTGATTGCCTCGACGCTTCCAAGCGCGTCGGCGTAGAGGATGACGCCGTTGTTCTCTGTTGAGAAGATGATTTCCTTGATTTCGCCCTCGATTTCCGACCGCGCAGCGCGCCTGCTCTCCTCGCTGCGGACTATGAAGAGTTCGCTTCCGGCAAGCGCGTCCCCCGCTCCTTCGCACGAGATTTTTACGCCCGCCGCGGCAGCCGCTTGCCTGACGGGCAGGAATTTCTCGCTAGGGTCGCGCATTTCCGCTAGCGGCCGCGGCTCAAGCAGCGCCTTGACTTTCGACTCGATGACTCCGTTCGTGCCGGCAAAAACTATCTCGTCGTTGATTTCAATTGTCCCCTGGTACAGGATGGCATCGATAGTTTTTCCAAGGCCCTTTTCCTCGTGAACCTCAAGAATGCTCGCCCTCCCTTCTCCCGTTTCCTCAAAGTTCAGCCTCGTTTCAAGAAACTTCTGC
>CAZPDD010000067.1:0-6833 GCA_964585235.1 Microcaldota archaeon
AGTCTACGGGCGGAGCATGGATCCGGAAATCTTCAAGGAATTCAAGCTGGTGGCTTCGTCCGACTCGCAAGTTGCGGAAAAGATGATTGCAGATTTCAAAGAACCCAAGGACTTGCAAAATGCCATTGCCGACAGCTGGGCGGTCAAGCCCCCAAAGGACCAGTTTGACATGTACACTAAGTTCACTTACGGGCCCGAAGAACTCAGCGGCATCACGGGCCAGCTGGAGGCGAAAAGCAAGCAAGCCGAGGGCTTGAAGGGGACTTTAAGCGCGCAGCAGGCAAGGGAAGCGAGCCTGAAGGACATGATAGCGTCCGCAGGCAGCGACCCTACGAAGGTCGACCCGCTCAAGGCACAGCTTGACGGAGTGGTGGCCGAGCAAGTTGCAACATCGAAGCAGATTGACGGGTTAAATGGCGAAATCAGCCAATTGGCTGACCAGCAGAAAATAATAGCCCCGCTTTCCCGGACCAACGGCGACACTCAGCTCGTGCGCACTTTCGGCCAGGCCGAGGGCTCGCGCGCGGCCATTTCAAAAATAGACAGTGAAGAAATTCTCTTCGCCGAGCAGGCGACGAACTACGGCAAGCGCCGCTTCTGGAGCAACGTTGCAATGGGGATGCTGTGGCTCGGCCCCGGCAGGCTTGCCCTAGAGCTTGCAGGCCAATTGACCTTCGCTTCCTACGGCAAGCCGTCAGATGAGAAGGGCGACGGCCTGCGCATTTACGTCAACAACGACGGATTTGCCAAGGAATTCAGGAAAAGCACCGACTTTCTCGGCATCGGCGGAATAGTCGAGACAATCTCCGAATTCATGCCCTTCTCAGTTCCTCCAAAGGCCTTCGGCGTCGGAAAAGTCATCCTCGTGCAGGCGCCCGACGCAAGCGACGTCAGCCGCAATTCCCAGACCTCGATTTCCCAGCTCGACAGCAACTGGCTTTTGCAGACGAACTGGGCGGGCGAGTCAAGCGCAACGACTTTTGAGGACGTGAAAGACGGCAGGGAAGTGACTTCCCAGGCAATCCAGAGCAACAACCTTCGCATCGGCGGCGTGCTCCAGCGCAAAAAAGAGCTCGCGCAGTTCTACAAGAACGCCATCTGGGTCGCTCCACTGCTTTCCTGGAAATTGCTTGAGGCAGGCGATCCGGCAATCCGCCCAGTTGCCACAATCCTGCAAATTCAGCTGCTCCAGTACTACGTCGACAACATTGTAGACCCCGCGACTTTCGGGAACGAAAAATGCAGCGACGAGACGCTTGACGCCTACATCAGGGGGTACCGCAACATGGTCGGTGCGACAACAGTTGTGCAGGCGCTATACTTCTTCCCCGGCGGAGGCATCATCGGCTCAAGGTTTTCAGTCCAGGCGCTTGAGAAGATTGGCTTCGGCGCCAAGGATTTCCTCAACAAGTACGTGCGCCGCGTCGTGAGCACTATTGATCCTGTTGACTTGTACAAGCAGCGCGCTGCGGCGCTTGTATTCAACTACGCGATGAACTGCAAGGACACTTCCTACAAGGTGCTTGCCTACCAGAAGATTCCCACGAAGACAACAAGCTCAAGCGTGCTTGACCGGATAAAGACAAAGACAACGGACCCGCTTGGCGTCAACCAGATAGTTGGCAAGCTCAACGTGGGGCAGGCCTTCGCGGGGGTTGGCGCCCAAATAAAGAAGCGGGAGCTGAAGGACATACTCAACACCAAGGCGTTGTTGCTAAACCAGAACGGCGTGATTAGGCCGGAGGAGCTTTACTCAATACACCTCGACCCTGAGGGAGCGGACTTGCAGTGGTGGGGCGTTTTTGAAAAGCAGTGCTTCCGCAACTGCCTGACGCAGGCTGACGGCAAGTTCATTTGCGCCGATGCAACCGGCGGTTACGCAAGCGGGCCGGACGGCAACCGCCAGTACCTGTTCGACCGCGAGCACGCCCTCATGAGCGATTTTCTCCCCTCCCTTGGAATGGTTGTTCCAAACAAGCTCATCACCGCGCCGCTTTCCTGCGACCCCTCTTCGCCCGTGCTTGAGGCAACGGGCGATTCCAAGCTAGTCGCATCAACTGGCTCGTGCGCGGCAACCGAATGCGCTCTCAAGTCGCTTGAGCAGGTAAGCGGCCGCAACCCCGGCAGGGACTTGTCCGCAGCACTTGGCCCGGTTCAAGCGATTTACACGACGCAAGGAGTTGCGTCGCTTTTCACCGGCGAATTCCGTTTCATCCGCACAACCGGCGTTCAGACAACCGAATCCGTCACCACGCTGAAAGTTCCGGGCCTGCGCGGCACGCAGTCAACAATCCAGCCCGATGCCACTCAAGTGCAGCCAAGCTCTCTGCTCAAGCAGCAAAATACGCTCGCCGGCCTTGAGCGTCGGTTCAAGGCAGTTCAGCTGATGGGCGACGGCCAGGTGCGCGCGTCAGGCAGCGTTGAGCCGCTTGACCAGATGGGCGAGCTTCTCACCATCCAGGCGCAAAACGGCGTCATCCATTTCGACCGCGCCTCCCGCAAGCTTTACATTGTCCTGAAAGTTCTTGCCGAAGCGCCAAGTCGCGACATCACCGGCATCCGCACTGACATTGCTAGCACGCAAGGCAGCAAGGACCAGTTGCAAAAACTCTCGAACGACCTGGCTGCATTGCAGGCCGCTCTTGCAAGCGGCCAGTTGCTTTCAAAAGACCAGCTGGAGCTGTTGAAGAAAATCCTTGAAAAGCCCACGCTCACTGGCGCGGGGTTGACCGACGCCGAACGCAAGTTGCTGCAATCCGCGCAGGAGCACCAGGCCAGCCGCATCCCGCTTTCCCAGGCGGAGTCTGACGTCTTGTCCAAAGCGCGGCAGCAGGAAGCCCTTCCGGGCGTGCTCGTCCTTCCCTCGAAAGACGTAAGCCGCATTGAAACAATTCTCAAAGACCAAAATGTCCCCGCAGACAAGACCAAGGAAATTACCGACAAGCTCGCCGCAGGCCAGGCCTTGACGCCCGAGCAGAAGGCCGGAGTGCAACAAGCCATCAAGCAAGATGCGCAATCGGGCAAGGTTTCACAACAGGATGCAACTGACTTGGCTGCAAAAATTGAGAAAACCGTTTTGCCGACTTCGCGCGCATCCGACATTGTAAACGCGCTTGCGCAAGGAAAGTCCCTAACGGCGGAGCAAAAGCAGCTTGCTCAAAATACCGCATCCTCTGAAGCGGCGGCAGCCGCGAAGGCAGCTTCCTCGGCAAGCTCCACTCCCACTCCGGCAATCAAGCTAGGCGGAGTCACGTCCAAAGTGGGTGCCGAGGAAAGCGCCCGCAGCCTAAACACCGCCCTTGACAAAATCGGTGCAGTTGAGCGCATCAAAACCGAGAAGACCGACTTGCTGATTGACAAGAACGACAAAGGCGAGGCGGTCATCCGGCTTGCGGACAAGCAAAAAGGCACTTCCGACGAGCTTAAGCTCACGGGAGCGCCGACTAAAGATGGCAATGGTGTTTCCTTCCCAACTGATAAGGGTCCGGTGAAGGTCGAGGTAAATGTCAACAAGGACAGTGGCGCGCCGGTAGTGAACATCAACGGGCCAAACGGACTTCGCGACTCTTCGCCCCTCATCCTCGCCTCCGGTCCCGGCGGCTATTTGTTCTTTGACCCCAAGACGGGCACGTGGCGCATCGGCAACGGCGTTCCCATTTCCGCCGACGACTCTTTCGGCAAGCAGGGCGCGACTTTCTTTGGCGGCCCCGACGGCACGCGCGGAATAGCTCAAGCGGGCCAGTACGGCGCCCAGCCCTCCCAACTGCAGGCACTTACCGCAAGCAATCCGCTTCTTTCTCTTCCCAGCTGGCCCGAGGACGCGGCGGCAGCCGGCGCGATGCTTGCTTTCATTTTGCTTGGAGTTGTTTTCGTGAGGATGCGCAGGAGGGGCGGCTGATGGCCGGCCGTTCAATGCCCATCGCAAGGCCTTTTGCAAGGCGCATCGCGCGATTTCGCGAGCGCTTGGCCGAGCGTAAGGAGGAGCAGGCCAGCACGGGCGGTAAAGGCGATTCCTTCGCCGGCTTCAAAAAAAGCATTGGCAACTTTTTTTCATCCCTGCGCTTCGATTCATTCAGGCGCAAGGCCGCTTCCTTGATTGGCGAGAATTTCCTAAACGCGGCTTACGTGGGGCTTTCAACAATAGGTGCCAGGGGCGCTGCCGGCGAGTTTGAAGCGCGCGGCCTAAACGCCCACCTTGGGCGGCTGGTTGACGAAGCCTCTTCAGCTGAAGCGGACGGTGAACCTTCGGCGAAAAGGCGCGAGGACGCAATCAAGGCCGTTGCGAAATTCCTTAACGACAAGCACGCGGCGAATAAAGTGCCCGCGAAAGGATGGCTGCTTGCCCGGTCGGACGATGCATTCAAGCGGGCTTTTTACGACTCCCTCGCGGCAACGAACAACGTCTATTACCTTGAGCATTTGCAAAAGCTTTCCGAGGCGGCGCAAAGCCCCGGCCACCATGCCTTGAACGTCTTTTCCCTCATTTCCCGCTCGATGCCTTCGTCTTCAAACGAGGACGTCTCTAGCCTGATATCCTACCTGCCCGAATGGCCGAAAAACCAAGGAAAACTGCGCCTCAAGGTAGGTGGCAGGGAGCAGGAAGTGGACTTGCGGCAGGCAGCGCGCAACGCCTGGGTGCATTTGGAGGGCTTTGCCGACCCTAGCCAGCCTGCGGGCGCGGGCTTTACGGACTCCCTGCGGGCACTTTCGGAAAACCTCCAGGGAGAGGACAAGAAGTGGGCGCAGGCAATTCTCAAGCGGCGCGGGCAGGTTGAGAGAATGTTTGCCCAAGGGGGCGCAGGGCAAGCTTTTAATCTCTCAAGCGGATTTAAAATAGGCGGCCAAGAAAATACTTCGGACAAAGAACAAAGCCCAGTTCCGCGCAAGGTAAAAAGTCCCGGTGCAGAAGAACACAGGGGCGGTGAAAAACCAATTCACAAACAAGAAAAAATTTTGCCCGAAGTGGAAAGTTCCGGTGGCCAAGCTGATTCCGGCGAAGAAAGCGTAGGAGAAAGTCCTGAGGAGTGAACGTAAAAATGGTTTTTCATCTTTTGAAGCGAGGTTTTGTGAGGGCAAAGACCGCCATGCGCAACACGCTAGTTGGCGACTGGGCGTCGCGCGTGTGGGGCCAAGGGCCCGCCACGTGGTACTTCCTCACCTTCAACCAGCAGGTGCGCACCAACGTCTTTGAAAAGGGCAACGTACGCCTGATTGGCAAGGCCATGCAATACGGCGAAGGCGGCGAGCGCTACCCCCGCTGGGGCGTTGCAATGAGCAAGCCAGAAGTCGAAAAACTCCTCGGCAAAATCGAAGACTCCGGCGCTGCGGGAAAGCTCAGGGCTTTTGTTGAAGGCTACAACGCCTTGAAGTCCGCTCAAGATACCCACGATAGTGCCTACGGCGGCCACACCGGCGTAACACCGGGAACCAATCAATATGCCGATACGGAAAACCAGGAGAAAATAGCCGGCGAGGGCAGGTTATTGGTGAAGCTGCCCGGGACGATAAAGGATTTTCAGGGCTTTCCAAGTGCGAAAAGCGTTTTTGCCAAGCACGGCTGGGAGGACAAGCACCTTGAGTTTGAGTTCAAGGGAAAGAAATACTGGGTGAGCGTGGGCGACTTCGGCCAGGTCGACGTCTTCCGCCAGCCAAACGGAAAAGAGCCTTTTTGGAAGAGTGGTTTTTGGAAGCGTATGTGGAACTGGCGCGAGAACTGGCAGGCTGACACGCACATCTTGCCGCCTGAGGACCAGAAGAACTTCTGGTTTACGCGCGGGGTGAACAAGCAACACTCAGGCGAGTCGCACGAGGCGTGGGTGGCGCGCGTGACTGCCAATTACCAGAAGCTCATGGGCGATGCGACCGGGATGGCGTGGGTGCAAAAAATCATTGCCGAGTCAGTTGGCAAACGCATTTGGCACCACATGGTTGGCTATTCGAAAAACAATTCCGTCAGCGGCAGGCTGCTTGGCCAGGCACTTCAGTGGTATTCGGCAAGCGGCTATGAAACGACCCACACGCCAGGCGCCTACGACCCCAACTGCGCCTACGAATTCAGCGAGCTTGACCCCAACTCGCAAATGGCAATCCTTGGCTACTTGATTGACAACGGCATTGACGCGGGCCAGGCGCAGGTGGCGCACATGGATCCCTACCGCCGCAAGGAACTCGTCGAAAAATACCACATTACTGCGGAAGATCTTGCGGAAAAGAACGTTGACAAGGACGTGATGGAAGAGGCGAAAAAACTGAAGCCTCCGCAGGGCAAGCTTGACGAAGAGGCGCAGGCAATAAAGGACCTTGCAATCAAGTCGCTCGTTGATGACCAGGACTGGGTGCTGCAGGCGGACAAGGCAACAACCCGACCAGAGCGGGCAGCTGAAGGAATGACTCCTGCACCAAAATTGGTTGTCACCAAGGAAGGCGTGATTGACGTTGCAAGCGTGGTGCAAGACGCTTCCGGAAAGCAATCCCCCCACGTCCCGCGCGGCGCGCAGCCCTTCTTCATCCCCCGCTGGAACATCCCCACGATAGTGCCGATGGCTTGGCGAATGATTCCCTACGCAGTCCGCAGCAAGCAGTTCCTCGAGCCGCTTGTAAAGCTCGGCATGGCAATGGACACAAACGCCTTCCAGCTTCACTCCATCCAGCGCCAGCCGATGAAGACGCAGCTCATGTCGATGTTCCACAACGAAGGAATTGCCGACAGCCCGTGGCGCCTGGCCTACAACGTGGCCGCCACGCTGGGCTGGGACCCGGCGCGGGCGGAGAGAATGGCAATTTCAATCCACGAAATCACCCCCAAGCTCTCGGGCGCCTATTGGGACCACTTG
>CAZPDD010000068.1:0-6794 GCA_964585235.1 Microcaldota archaeon
AATTTTCGCGCGCGCAGGAGGAAAAGGCAGGAGAAAACGAGGCCTGCCACAAGGCCCATCCACAAGTAAGTGCCCCACAGGCCGGCATTGGACGAGGCGAACTTGGCGAGCGTGTTTTCAACCGCGAAAAAAACTGCCGCAAACAGCACTGAAATAACCCCCTGGCTTATTTTCACGCTGTTTTCGATTCTCCTAACTGAAATGAGGAAAGCGCCGGCAACTATCAAAAGCACGCCTGCGTAAGTCTGGGCAGAAAACCTTTCGTTGAGGAACGCAAAGCCGATGGCGAGGGTGAAAACGGGGATTATCGCAAACATGGAAGAGACTCTTGAAACCTCTTCCTTGTTCAACGCGGAGTAGTAAAAGAGGATGGCCATGGCATAAGTCACGCCCGCTCCCGCGGCCGCAAGGCCAGCCGCCAAGGGAATGCCTGAGATGCCGCCTAGGAAAACCGAGGCAACGACAAACAGGACTGCCGCGCTGGCAGTTGAAGCCGAGGCGGCGAAAAGCGGATCCTTCACCTCGCGGGTGAGAATGAACTTGTTGAGCAAGTCGGCGCCGGCCCAAAGCACGGCGTCAAACAGCGCGAGGAAAAACCACTGCATCAAAACAACTCACGCCAGCCGCTCGTTGAGGACGGGCACGAGCAGGTTGCCCAAAAGAAGCGCCACTAGCAGCGCGTCGGTCGCCGCGGCGACGCCGGGCAGCAGAAAGACTATTGCCCAGCCAAAGGCCGCGACCAGCACGCCCTCCACCACCATCGCCTTTGGCAAGTAAGTTGACGTAACCGGCTCGACGAGCATGAAGCCGGCGAAGAACATGAACCCAAAGGCATTGATGATTCCCTGCAGGCTGGCAAGGGATGCAAAGCCGAAGTAAAAGCCGCCCAACAATGCACTTGCGACAAGGAAGGAAAAAGTGAGGGGAAGCTTGCCGAGTTTCCAGCTGACCATGAGGGCAAGCGGGATGACTACCGGGCTTGCGCCAGCCCACCAGGCGTCTGTGGTCCTGAGCAAAAGCGTGCCGGCAACAAGGCCGAAGGCAGCGGGGTTGAATGGGTGGAAAAAGCCCCTGGCAATCACGTGCTTGCTCAAGATGGCGATTATTGCAACAGCGGCTGCTACGGCCAGGGGCGTCGGGCCGAGCACGAAGGAAACGAGAAAACCCGTGATGACGCCGCTTTTGGGCAGGTGGTCTTTCTTCTTGGCGAACCGGTTGATGCAATAGTCAAGCAAGCCAGCGGTTGCGACGCACACGGCCACCTGCGGGGCGAAAGCCGCGCTGCCGGTTGCAAACGCGGCAGCTACCACAATTAGCATGCACGCTATCATGAATTCGTGGATTTCAATTGCCTTGAAACGCTCGAAAAGCTCGTTCACTGAACAACACCAGTTTCATAAATTACCTTTTCCGACGCTTAAAATGCTTGCGGAGGGTGAGGTCGTAAAAATCGTTTTTAATACCTTATGATGGCTATAATGCATCTATTCTCTTTGAGTGATAACGGCAAATGGCACGCTATAAGATTGAGTTCGACCGCGCAGGCTGCATAGGCGCAGCCGCGTGCGCCGCAGTATTTCCCGAAAAGTGGGTGATGCAGGACGACGGCAAGCCAGACCTCATCGGCACGCCGTCAAAGGCCGACAAGCAGGAGCTGATTGTGGAGGACGAGGAGGAGGCGAGAAAGCACATCGAAGCCGCCAAGAGCTGCCCAGTTCTTGTCATCCACGTGACGAACCTCGACACGGGCGAGAAAATTATTTAGCCATTCAGCTTATTTTACGGACGGTCCCTTTTGTGGCGTCGACTTCAACCCTGTCACCGTCCTTGAGCACTTTCGTCGCGCGCTCGGTGCCGACGATGCAGGGCTTGCGCATTTCCCTCGCGACTATTGCAGCGTGGGAGAGGATTCCGCCCGCGTCGGTGACAAAGGCGCAGGCCTTTTCCATAAGAGGAAGGAAAGTCGGCCGCGTCATTCCCGTGACAAGCACGTCGCCACGACGGAAGTCCCTTGCTTTGGTGGGGTCAATGACTATTCGAACGCGTCCGCGCGCGATTCCGGGAAAGGCGGACTTGCCGGAAAGCTTGCTTTTCTCCGCAAAAGCGTGGACTGCCTTTTCCACTTCCGCCGCCTGCGGGCCGGTCAGGAGCTTGTACTCGCCGTTCTCAAAAACCAGCGCGGCGAAGTCCCAGCGCTTTTCAAGCTCGCTTGCGGCAGGAAGCTTGCCGGTCCTGAAGTACTTGGCAATCTCCTCCTTCGTGCAGCAAAGGACGAGCTTGGGGGCGAGCTTGTTCTTCCTTCCCACCTGCTTTGCGAATTCCTCCATGAGCTTTTCCGTATCGGCATAAACGTGCTCGGAGTTTAGCCTGGCGGCCTCGAACTGCGGCAGCAGCCGCTGCATCTCCTTTTGCGGCAGGTAGTCGGGGACGCGCTTGACGCAAACGTGTGGCGAAACGTATTGGTAAAAGTCGATGAGGAAGCGGCTGTAGTCTTTTTCGGAAATTTGCCTGCTGGCAAGAGAGTGCATGGTCGACGTAATCCTGTCGGCGCGCTTTTTCACCTCGCTGCAAAGCCACTTGGCGAACTTATTGTCTTTTACCACCCGGTCGGCCATTCCCGCACCGAAGGAATCCAGTTCCGGCTTGGGATAAAGGCAAGTGCTGTAGCCCCCGCGCACGAGGAGCACGGCGTGGCGCAGCCCGGTGCCGAGCTCGGACCACAGCGTGTGCGTGTACTGCTCGCCAAGGTAAGTGCAGGTAAGCAGGCTCCATCCGCCTGCCCAGTTCTTCACCCACTCGCTGCGGCGAATGGCAGTCATTTCCATATGAGGATTATCACCAAGGTGGCTTAAATGGCTTGCAGGCTGGCCAAGTATTTGCGGTGAAAAGTGGAATAATCGGCTTAGTGCAGTCCCGTGAAGACTTCGCGCTTTATTCGCTTCCTGTCAACTCCCATTGACTCAAGGAGCGCAAGCATGCCTGCAACCATCGAGTCGCCGGCGCACAGGTACCAAAGTCGTTCCTTGTAGTCGGGCGCGTGCTTTTCAATGAAATGCGCGTCAATGCGGCCCGTCGGACCCCTCCATTCCCCGCCTGCCGGGCTTTCCTGCGGACGCGTGATTGTGTAGACGGTCTTAATGTTTGCATTCTGCGCCCCAAGCGCGTCAAGCTCTTTTTTGTAGGCGATTAGCTCGGGAGTGCGGTTGCTGTAGAGGAGAAGCAGGTCGTTAGGCAACTTCTTGTCGGCCACGTATTCCATCATTGACTTGAAGGGAGTGATGCCGATTCCGCCTGCGATGAAAGCTATTTTCGGCTCGGCCTCGTTGAACGTGAAGATGCCGTAGGGCCCGACGATGTTCACGGAATCGCCGGCCTTGACCTCAACCCATTTTTTCTTGTAGGAGCTTTCGCTCAGCTCTGCTGACAGCTCTACGTACGGCCGCGAGGGCGAAGACGCCATTGACATCGCCTTGCTGCCAACGCCGTCGAACTGCACCATGACGAACTGGCCGGGAGAAAAGCCGAGCGGCTGCTGGAGCTCCAGCTTCCACGAGACGTTCTTCACGCCTTCGGTCCAGACTTCGAGCACGCGCGCCTTCTGCCTTATGATGTTCATTGCCATTGCAAACCCGCACCCGCCGACAATTAAGAAGCGGAGAAAATAGCTTTAAGTAAGTTCTGCGGCAGTGAGAATAAAAGAGTTGTTGGTGGGACAAAATGCAGGTTGGGAAAAGCGTTTTGAAAGTGGCGGGCGGCAAGCTTTTGCGCGTGGAAGTCGAGCACGAAGCCGGCATCGTCAAGAAAGTCAGGCTTACAGGCGACTTTTTCATCTACCCCGAGGAGGCGCTTATCGAAATGGAGAAGGCGCTTGAAGGCTGCGAGCTTGGCGAAGTGGCCGAGCGCGTGGACAACACGGCCGCAAGGCTTGGAGCGCAGCTTGTTGGCTTTTCCCCCGCGGACGTGCAGGAAGTGGTGAGGCTTGCAACCGAACAACCGGCTGCAATGGAGTGAAAAATAGATATGAGCGAAACCGTTTGGAGAGTGATTCCGGTTGAGGAACGGCCGGGGGGCCTTAACATGGCGCTTGACGAGGCCGTCAGCGAAGGCGTGAGCACTGGCGAAACTCCGCCCACCATCCGCTTTTACTCGTGGAAGCCGTCGTGCGTTTCAATCGGCTATTTCCAGTCGCTGCAGGAGGAGGTAAACCTGCCCGAGTGCAGCGCGAGGGGGGTTGACGTAGTGCGGCGCATCACTGGCGGCGGCGCGGTCTACCACGACAGGCTTGGTGAAATAACCTACAGCGTCATCGCGCCGCAGCAAATGTTCCCCGCAGGCATCATCGACAGCTACCGGGTCATTTGCGGCTGGATCATCGACGGCCTGGCGGAACTGGGAGTGCAGGCTGAGTTCAAGCCCATCAACGACATTACTGTGGGAGGAAAGAAAATAAGCGGCAACGCGCAGACCCGCAGGGGCGGCGTGCTGCACTCCCACGGCACGATTCTTTACGACCTTGACGTTGCGACGATGTTCACCGTCCTGCGCGTGAGCAAGGAAAAAATCAGCGACAAGCTCATCGCGTCGGTCGAGGAGCGCGTCACTTCCCTGAAGAAGGCGGCCGGCGTCAGCCGAGAAGAATGCTATCCCGCAATTGTAAACGGCTTCACGAAGGGAAAACAGTGGGAATTCGGCGACTTTACGCCAAAAGAGCTCGAACGCGCCGAACGCCTCGCGGCCAACAAGTACGGCACGCAGCAATGGAACGCCATGCGCTGAAACTACTTTTTCTTCGGCAGGTGGATTGCCTCGCCAAGGGCGTCTTCCGCAGCCTCGCCAACCGCCTCGGCGAAAGTCGGGTGAACGTGGATTGTTGCGGCAACGTCCTCGAGCAGCAGGCCGGACTCCGCCGCGAGGGCGATTTCGGCAATCAAGTCACTTGCCCCCGCGCCGACGATGGTGCCTCCAAGCACTGCGTGCGTGGTGCCGTCCGCGATTATTTTTACAAACCCGCTTGGCTTGTTGCTCGCAAGCGCGCGGCCGAGGGCCCGGAAGGGAAACTTGCCGACCGCAACGCTTTTTCCCTGCGCGTGAGCCTCGTGCTCCTGCAAGCCCACGCTCGCGATTTCTGGGTCGGTGAAAACAACCGCTGGAACGACTTTCTTGTCGTAAATGACGTCTTTTCCCGCGACCACCTCGGCGGCAATGCGCGCCTGGGCGCTTGCTTTATGCGCAAGCATGGGGTGGCCTACGACGTCGCCAACGGCATAAATTGTCGGAACGCTCGTGCGCATCTGCGAATCAACTGTAATGAATCCCTTGTTGTCAAGAGCAATGCCGGCCTTGTCAAGCCCAAGTTCGGAAGAGGTGTTGGGCACGTTGCCTATTGCCACGAGCACCTTCTCAACCTGCATTTCCCGCACTTCCCCGCCTGCACCCGGCGTTCCGTTTGCGGTGTTGGTGGGGGAGAACTTGACGCGCGCCATGCCGCCCTCGACAACGCAGTCCTCGGCTTTTGAGTTGAAGTAGAACTTCACGCCGAGCTCCTCAAGTCGTTTTTGCACTATTGCGGACGCCTCGGGGTCGGCGGCAGCGAGTATCTTGCTGCCGTGCTCGACTATCGTCACCTGGCTGCCGATTTTGGCAAACACGAAACCAAGCTCGCAGCCAATGTAGCCGCCGCCGAAAATCGCTATGCTTTTGGGGATGTCGCGAAGGGCAAGTGCCTCGCGCGAGCTGATGATGGTAGTCCCGTCGAAAGCGAGTTCTTTCAGCTTGCGCGAGGAGCTGCCTGTTGCGATGATGCAGCTTCGAAACTCGAAGGCGCGCACCCCGGCCTCGGTGGCGATTCCAACCCGCGTTGGCGACTCGAAGTAGGCGCTTCCGTAAACCGTCTCTATCCCGTATTGCTTGAAAAGAAACTGGATGCCGCTGTTGAGCTGCTTGATGACTCCCGCCTTCCAGTCCTGCGTCTTGTTGTAGTCAATGCGCGCATTGTCAACAGAAATGCCTTCGGCGGTATAGCGCTGTATTTGCTCAAGCGCGTCGGCCGCGTGGATGAGCGCCTTGGATGGAATGCAGCCGTGGAAGAGGCAGAGGCCCCCAAGGCCCTCTTTTTCGACAACAGTCACCTGCCTGCCTAGCTGCGCGGCGCGGATCGCCGCCACATAGCCCGCCGGCCCGCCGCCAATGACCAAAACGTCAGTGCTTTCCGCAAGCTCGCCCATCACCATTGCAAACGCCACTTCCAGCCATTAAGGCAACTTTCATACTTTTTCATACTACGGATAGTAAGCATAGATAAAAAAAGCTTTTAAACACTGTTCTTCTCGAATTTGGAAAATGAATAGACGCAAATTTGCGAAAGTTGCCTTGGGCTCTTCTTTACTAGCAGCAGGGCTAGGGGGCTTGCTGTTCAAGAGAGAAACAACTGGAAGCGTCTTTCTGATAAAGGCAAGGCCCGAGGACGTCTTGGGAGTTGTGAGGCGCGATAGCCTCGAAGGGCTTGATGACAAGGCGAAAACTGCGGCGGGCTATTTTGACGTTAAAACCAGAATTCCAATTGGAAAAACAATTGCCAATCTTGCTAAAAAAATATTATATGCCAACAAACCGTTAATTTCCTTTATTTTAACAATTTCTTTTTCTTTATTTTTCCCTTCATACGCCAAAGCGAACGTCTCCATCTGCATATGGATATAGATCAAAGCCAGACTCGTGATCACGATCATCATCCAGATCAGTTTTAATAGTCTCATGTTTTCCTTTCTTAATTTAATCCGTTTAATCAATAATAT
>CAZPDD010000069.1:0-6699 GCA_964585235.1 Microcaldota archaeon
GAATGAGGCAGACTATTGAGACAAGCACGCTCTTCAAGCAAAGGCTGCTTGACGTGCCGAAGAGAATTGAAGAGTGCAAGAAATTCATTTTCCTAAAGTCTGCGCCCGAGCTTTTCGAGCTTGTAATGCGCGACGCGATGAGCATGCACGCCTGCATGATGGACACTTTCCCGCCAATCATCTACCTCAACGAGGCGAGCAGGCGCGTCATCAGCGCTGTGCACGAATTGAATGAAAGCGCTGGAGAGACTAGGTGCGGATATACGTTTGACGCGGGACCCAACGCGCACGTCTACTGCCTAGAGAAGGACGTTGTGGCCGTCGGCAAGATGCTGGGGCAGGTTGAGGGAGTCGAGGAGACTATTGTGAGCAAGGTGGGCCGCGGGCCGAAGCTTGTTGAAAAGCACCTGCTTGACGCGCAGGGAAAAGCGGTGTAGCCAAAATGCCTTCCGTAGCTGCAAGCGCGCCGGGCAAGATTATTTGGCTCGGTGGCTATAGCGTGCTTGAGAAAGGATGCGCTTCCTACGTCATGGCAGTTGATAAGAGATGCTACGCCAGCGTTGATGCAACTGACGACGGGAAAATCGCGATAAACGCGCCGCAGCTTAAGGCAAAAACCGAATTCAAGGTTGGCGGGACTCCACCTCTCAAGAAAGAAACTCTTTTTGCCGAAAAGGCTGTCGAAGCCTGTCTGCAATACCTTGCCGAGAGGGGAATTGCTGCTAAAGCGATGCACATAACTACCAAGAGCGATGCGGCCTTTGCATCAGGTGCGGGGAAAAGCGGACTTGGCGCAAGCGCGGCAATAACCGTCGCGACTGTTGCGGCCACCCTGCAAGCGCACGGGTTTGACGCCGACAAGCAGCTAGTGCACAATATTTCCCAGTACGCACATTCTTCCGCTCAGGGAAAGGTGGGAAGCGGCTTTGACGTCGCCTGCAGCGTTTATGGAAGCGTTGTGTATTCGCGCTATTCGCCGGAGTTGGTTGAGAAAGCCGATGCGGACAATTTGGGGAAGCTGCTTGAGAAAAAATGGGATTGCAAAATCGAACCACTTGCCTTGCCGCCCTCTTTGTTGCCTGCGTTTGCCAACATTTTGGCCGAGAGCGCAAGCACTAGCGCGATGGTCAGGCAGGTGATGGCTTGGAAGGAAGACAGACTCGGAGATTACGAACGCATCATCAAGTACCTTGACAATGCGAACAGGCAGGCAATCGATGCGCTTAAGCAAGGCGAGCTTGAGGCGTTCAAGCGCTTTTTTGAACTCGGCCGCGTGCTTACGGCAAAGCTGGGCAAGGAAAGCGAGGCGGCAATAGAGACGCCGGAACTGCGGGAACTGGTGGAGCAAAGCGAGGAAAACGGGGCTTTTTGCGCCAAGCTGCCGGGTGCTGGCGGCGGGGATGCGATTGCAGCCCTTTGCACGGGCGAAAAAGACCGCAAACAGTTGCAGGAATTTTGGACTGGTTACCGGAAGAAAAAACTCTTGGTAATCGGACTGACGTCCGGCAACGAAGGTGTAAGACTCGGGCAAAGCAACTTAAAAACTTAAGGGAGCTAAGTTTTCATTATGCCGAAGAAAGAAACGAAGGAAGAGATGGCAACTGACGCGCCGGGAAGCGGCATCGAGCAGCGAAAGCTCGAGCACGTCGACATTGTCCTTAACAAGCCTGTTGAATACCGCGAGAAGAAAAACGGCTTTGAGGCAATTGAGTTCGAGCACACAGCCCTGCCGGAAATAGACTTTGACGAGATTAACATCGAGCAGGACTTCCTTGGCCGCAGGCTGAAAGCGCCTTTGATGGTGACGGGAATGACTGGCGGCTTTGGGGCAGCTGAGGAAATCAACTGCGACATTGCCGCAGCGTGCGAAAAGGAAGGAATCGTCTTTGGCCTAGGCAGCATGCGGGCGGTAATCGAGCATCCCAAGCTTGCAAGCACTTACAAAGTACGCCAGCGTGCCAAGAATGTTTTCCTTTGCGGCAACATCGGCGGCATCCAGCTGAAGAAAACGCCCTTGCCGGCCCTTGAAAAGGCGATGAATGACGTGGGGTGCGACGCGCTGTGCGTTCATCTCAATCCTATTCACGAGGCAGTCCAAAAGGAAGGAGACCTCGACTGGCGGGGCGTGCTAAAGTCAGTAAGCGAGGCGTGCAAGTTTTTGAAAATTCCTGTTGTCGCAAAGGAAGTTGGCAGCGGCATCAGCGGGCCGGTTGCAAAGCAGCTTGAGGCCGCTGGCGTGAAGGCAATTGACGTCAGCGGGGCTGGCGGGACAAGCTGGGCCGGCGGGGTCGAAAGCTACCGCGGCGGAAGGCCTGAGGCCGAAACTTTCTGGGACTGGGGCATTCCAACGGCAACGGCCCTTCGCGATTGCGCACAGACCGTTCGTGTCCCGCTTGTTGCAAGCGGGGGAGTGAGAAACGGCCTTGAAGTCGCAAAGGCAATTCGGTTGGGAGCAACCCTCGGCGGCGCGGCTTCACCCTTCCTAAAGGCGCAGGCCTCTGGCGGGGAGAAGGGAGTGCGCGAACTAATCCAAAAGTGGAAGCGCGAGCTGAAAATGGCGTGCTTCGGCACCGGTTCGAAAGACTTGCTTGCCTTGAAAAGGGCAAGGCTGTACAAGAGCGTTTAATTAAATTCGTTCCCGCACAACTCATTTTATGGAATTGAAGGAAGCGGCGCGCAAGCACGCGCTCAAGAATGCCTTTGACTACGGGAAAGCGAGCGCCGGCGCGGTGATGGGCAAAGTAATTGCCGAACTGCCGTCTGCGAAAGAGGACATGAAGGCAACCGGCAAGGCTGTTGCAGAAGCTGTTGCGCAAGTCAACAAGCTGTCGAAGGCTGAAATTGAAAAAGAACTTGGAAAGCACGAATTTGTTGAAAAGAAGGAAGAGGAACGTAAAATCCGCCTAGAAGGCGCGGCCGAAGGCCTCGTGGTCACGCGCTTTTTGCCCGAGCCCAACGGCTATTTGCACATCGGGCACGCGAAAGCCGCGTGGCTCAACCGCCAGTCGGCGGACGATTGGAACGGAAAATGCTTGTTGAGGTTTGATGATACTAATCCAGAAGCCGAGGAAAAGGAGTTCGTTCAAGCAATCAAAGAAGATTTGCAGTGGTTGGGGATTGAATTCGACGGCAAGGAAAGTTACACTAGCGACTTGATGCCGCAGCTGTACGAGTTTGCGGAAAAGATGATTGCCGAAGGCAACGCCTATGTTTGCGAATGCAAGGCCGAGCAGGTGAAGGAAAACCGCGAGAAAATGCTCGAGTGCAAGGACAGGAAAAAAACACCGGAAGCAAATTTAGCCGATTGGAAGAAAATGCTTGACGGCGGTTTTGGCGAAGGCAAGGCGATTGTCAGGCTGAAGGGCGACTTGAGTGCGCTCAACACGGTGATGCGCGACCCCACCCTCTTTCGTATCATCGAAAAGCCGCATTACCGGCAGGGCGGAAAATACAAGGCTTGGCCGACTTACGATTTTGAAGTCAGCATTGCCGACTCGCTTGCGGGCGTGACACACGCTTTGCGCAGCAAGGAATACGAACTGCGCGACGAGCTTTACTACAGAATTCTTGAGCTGCTGGGGCTGCGAAAGCCAGTTGTCTACGACTTCGCGCGCCTGAACATCAAAGGCACGATGCTTAGCAAGCGCTTTCTCAAGCCATTGATTGAACGGAAGAAAGTCCTTGGATGGGACGACCCGCGGCTGCCGACAATCAGGGGCCTTCAAAGGCGCGGACTGCTTTCCGAAGCAATAAAGGAATTCGTGCTTGGCTTCGGGTTGAGCAAGGTCGAGAGCGAGCCTGGGTGGGAAAAGCTCTTGTCAATCAACCGCAAGATGCTTGACGCAACCGCAGGGCATTACTTTTTTGTCGCCGAGCCGCTTGAAATTGCTGTTACCGGAGTACCGAAAGAGCAGATTGGCGAGAAGCAATTGGCCAAGCACCCGCTTGAAAAGCTCGGCGGCAGGAAGGTTGTTGTTGGCGGAAAGTTCTTCCTGTCAGGCGCGGATGCCAAGCAGTTGGAGGAGGGAGAGGTTTTCCGCCTGAAGGAGCTTTACAACGTTAAACTGGTGAAAAAAGGCAAGGGCATTGAGGGAGAGTTTGCTGGAACGGAAAAAATTTCTGGAAAAATTCTCCAGTGGGTTTCGGGCGAAAAGGTCGAGGCGCTCAAGGCAACGCTTGTGGAAGCCGGCGACTTGGTGGACGAGAAAGGAGAATTCAACGCGGACGGCCTGAAGGAAACCAGCGGATATTGCGAGAAAGCCTGCACGCAGCTCAAGGAAGGCGACGTGGTGCAGTTCGAGCGAGTTGGCTTCTGCCGCCTTGACGACGCGAAGAAAATGGCTTTCGTCAAGAGCTGCTGAGATTTTGTAGTTTTAACGCGCCGGCTTTTTACGGCGCCAAAAAAAGGACAGCCTTATGTGCTCCTTGTCTAAATCAAAACTAGCCCGGGGGCCCACGGTTTTGCTTACTAGGGCAAGCTGCTTCTTGAAAGAATTGTAGAGCCTATCAGCAGATTCGGCATCTGCCATTTTCGGCTGGTCCAATGCAATTTTTACTACTGCTCTCCCTGCGTGATACTGAATTTCGTGGGCCATTCCGCGCTGGTCCAGTTGATTGGAGATTTCCTGCGCAGCCAAGTGGTACTTCAGCGGAAAAACGCCTTCGTTTTTGGCATTGTCGTGCAGCCATTTTTCCTGGGGCATGAAAAACCGCCGCTTGGTCCTGGCTGGCAATGTAAATGGCTTCCTACTCATGTTCTCACTGCATTCTGTTGCCAACCCTTAAATTTAAACGCACCCATAGGCTTGCGTGTGGGTAGCCGAGCTTAAGGTGTGGCACGAGGGCGGCATGCAGCTAGAGCTCTCAAAAGAGCTCGACGTTGTCGTCGCGAGCTACTACCTCAACGTGTTCAAGAACCGCGGCCACGAGTTGGTTGCCAAAGTCTTTACCGTCACGGGCAGGGACAAGGCTGAGTTCATCCGCCGGTTCCAAGAAGACAAGCGGGCGACGCACTTCCACGCCGAAGGGGACCAGCTTTACTGCGCAATCCCGCCGAACAAAATCTTCCACAATGCCGTCCTCGACAAGAGCATCTTCTTCGTCAAGCCAATAATCACCAAAAAAGGGTTTGAATACTGGACTGTTGCCAGCTGGGACAAGACGGCTCTGCAAGACCTCGTCAGGAAAATAGGGGGCTCAAAACGCTTCGCACAAGCCAAACTGCTTTCACTCTCGCAAAAGAACCTCAGCTTCTTCATCCCCACAATCTTCGGCGAACTCACCGGAAAACAACGCGGGGCAATCGAACTCGCGTACGAAAACGGGTATTACACGTTCCCGCGCAAGATAAGCGTCGAACAACTCGCACAGCTTGCAAAAACCCCGCGCGCAACTTTCCAAGAGCACTTGCGAAAGGCCGAAGCCAAGATACTGCCGGCAATTATGACGCAATTGAGTTTCCGCACGCCCGAAGACCGCAAGGCCTGAAATCCGGCACGTGCTGGCAGCAGTATAATAACAAGAAGCCACCTAATTTGTATAAACTAATAACGAGTAAATAAACTGGGCGGGTTTGCATGCAAGAACTGGTGAAAGTGTACGAGGAACAGAACTTGGACTTGTTCCCGTTTTACTTCTGGGCCGACTCGTGGGGACGCTTCACAAATCCAATACTCGGCCGCGACATGGGCTTCATTTTCTTCACTATTGAAAACTCTGCAACCAAGTACTACGCGTACGGCGATGAGCTCTCCGCAATGGCTGAAGGCCTGCTGCAAAAGTTCCTCGACGGGCTTGAAGCCGAGCTTGAGGAAAAGAACACGGAGCTTTACGGCCAAATGCAAAAATTCGGCGAAAGCATCTCGAAAGCCGACCTTGGAAGGTGGAACAACGCCCAGCTCTCAACCGCCTACCGGCAATTCCACGAGCTGATGTACGGCATCAACGGCTATGGGATGATTTACGCATTCCTCGAATACCCCGAAAGCAAGGTAAGCGAAGGCCTTGAGGAGTATTTGCAAAAGCAGGCGGGAAAGACCGGGGCGAAAACTCCCGTTGGCGAGGCTTTTGCGGCACTCACTTCCCCAACCGCCGGCACGATGTTGCGCGAATTGCAGGAAAAAATACTGCTCATCGCCTGCGACGTGAACAGCGACGCCGACTGCCGCGAGCTGTTCAGGCAGCCGGCGGAAGAAGTTGAAAAAACACTTCCAGGCGCCTTTCCAGACTTGAGCGCGAAGCTAGACGAGCTGACGCGGGAGTATTGCTGGATAAACTGGGGCTACGTCGGGCCTGCGATGCCGAAAAGCTACTTCATTTCAGAAGTCAAGCAGGCGCTTGAGCAAGGAAAGCCTGAGAAGAAGCTTGACGAACTGCGGAAAGCCGATGGGGAAACTGCTGCGAAGCAAAAGAGAGTTTTGGAAGAATTCCAAATTGACGAGTATTACGCAAAACGCTTCCGCCTGTGCAGCAGCCTCACGCGCTTCAAGGGATTCCGCAAGGAAAACATCTACCGCGCATTCTACCAAGTGGATAAGTTGCAGCGCGAGATTGCAAAACGCTTGTCCCTCACCGCCCAGCAGGCGCGCTACTTCCTGCCCGAGGAAGTTTACGCCGCGCTTGAAAACGGCAGCGCGCTAAGCGCCGACGCGGCGAATGAAAGGCGTGCCTTCTGCGGCTACCTCATCCAGGACGGCAATG